>JAUQYZ010000121.1 GCA_030587475.1 Candidatus Sigynarchaeum calidifontis | reverse complement strand
CGACGCCGTGGACGCGCTCCCGGATGTAGAGAACGTGATCTTCATGGCGGGCCGCAAGTTCGGGACATCCGGCGGAGGAGAACCCTTGACCTGGGCCATGAATGCCGTGCTGCCGGCCATCGTGGCGGAAAGGTTCAAGCACGGTCGCATCGTCGTTTTTTCCACCGGCTGCGTGTACCCGCTGGTAGATGCGACACGAGGCGGTTCCGTGGAGGCCGATCGTCCCGATCCGGTCGGGGAATACGCCCAGTCATGCCTTGGCCGGGAGCGGGTGTTCGAGTACTTTGCAGGCCTACACAAGACCCGGGTCTTGCTCTTCCGATTGAACTACGCGATCGACCTCCGCTATGGCGTCCTCCATGACATCGCCCGGAGCGTCTGGGACGGGCGGCCGGTCGACAACTCGGTGGGCGAGTTCAATGCCATCTGGCAAGGCGACGTCAATGACTGGGCGCTGCGCTGCCTCGAGCATTGCACGTCACCGCCATCGATTTTAAACGTCACGGGGCCCGAGATCGAAACCGTTTCCCATGCAGCGGAAGCTTTCGGGCGAATGATGAACAAGCAAGTGCGCTATGTTAAACCGGCACCTGGAAAGATCTGCTATCTGAGCAACGCTAGCAAGGCATTCTCCATATTCGGGCGCCCGCGAGTCTCGATGGACGAGATGATCCGGCTGCAGGCCGAATGGATAATGGCCGGTGGACGCTCGCTTGGAAAGCCCACCCATTTCGAGGTCAGTAATGGTAATTTTTGATCAAGAAAGACGTGTTGCGACCATGAAAATCAACGATATCGATCCCGGCATCCTGCGGCGTTTTCGTTCAGGTATGGTCATCCCGGCGATGCCCCTCGCCCTTGACGAACGTCGAACCTTCCAGGAGACCTATCAACGCGCCCTCGCCCGTTACTACATCGATGCCGGGGCCGGTGGCATCGCCGTCGGCGTCCACACGACCCAATTCGAGATCCGCAACCCGCAAATCGGATTGTTCGAGCGGGTTTTGTCGTTCGTTTCACGATGCATCGACGAGTGGGCGGCCAAGCGCGGTACCAGGATCCTTAAAATCGCCGGTGTGGTTGGCAAGACAGAGCAGGCGGTTAAAGAGGCAGAATTCGTCAGGATCCAGGGCTACCACGCGTGTCTTCTCGATTTATCGGCGTGGAAATGCGCTAGCGAAATGGAAATGCTCGCTCATTGCCGCCGAGTGGCTAAAATTATGCCGGTCATGGGCTTCTACCTGCAACCCGCTGTCGGGGGCCGCGTCCTGTCGTATTCATTCTGGCGTGCCTTCGCCGGTATAGATAACGTCCTCGGGATCAAGATCGCGCCGTTCAACCGCTACCAGACCCTCGACGTCGTCAGGGCGGTCTGCGACGCGGCGATAGAAGACACCATCACGCTTTACACGGGAAACGATGACAACATCGTCGTCGACTTGTTGACCGAATACCGCGTGAATGCCGAGGGCGGGGAAAAAAGGGCGCGAATCAAGGGCGGCTTGCTCGGCCACTGGGCAGTGTGGACGAGGGGGGCGGTCATGATGCTGGAGGACATCCACCGAGCGGTTGGCACCGGAAAGATGCCCGCGGCCATCCTTTCACTCGCGGCGCAAGTCACGGACTGCAACGCCGCTTTCTTCGACGCCGCCAATGGATTCGCCGGGTGCATACCAGGTATCCACGAGGTGCTTCGACGTCAAGGCTTGCTACCAGGAACGTGGTGCTTGAACCCCCGCGAGGTGCTCTCGCCCGGCCAGCGCGAGGAGATCGACCGGGTCTACCGCGCGTATCCCCACTTGAACGATGACGAGTTCGTCAAGCAGAACCTCTCCACATGGCTTGAAAAATGATGTTTTAACCCCGCGATTAGTGAACGTGATTCATTTTTCGACTTTTTTTAATCCATTCTGCATCCCCTTCGACAAGATGATCACCCATTCGTCCTTGTCCTTTTGCCGGAACTGCTTGTTGAAGAGCTTGCTGATATCGTCGAGCTTGTAGCTGAATGCCTGGAGGATGGCGAAGCCCGTGCGGTTCGCGACTTCCGTGATAAGTTCGAGGCCGGAATAGTGCTTTTTCGCCACGATCGAATCCCCGATGACCAGCACCACGCGGCCATCCGCCTTCAGGAGCCGCCGGAACACATCGAAGCAGGCAGCCATGTCCGCGACGAACGTCGTGATGTCTTGCTTCTGGCTCGAGTACCGGTTGCGAGAGCCTATCTCGTTCACCCGGACGTTGTACACGTCGTAGTCCAAGAGATACATGCGGAGCTTGTGGTACAAGTAATAGTCGTATGTGTTGGCGTACGGGGGAGAGGTGAGGACGAGCTGCACCGACTCGTCTGGGATCGTGGACATCTCCCGCGTATCTGCCTGGCTCACCTGGACCCAGTTCCCCTTGCTCACCGAAGCCGTGAACTGCCGCATGCGCTCGACCATGTCGTCCAGTTTCTTCAGGAATATGTCAAACACGTCGTCAATATTAACTTTTTTCCCGATCGCTGCGTACCTGGTCTCGCTTTCTTGCCGTGACACTCTTACGACGATGCTGGAAAATGCCGCGAGTAAAAACGTCTTGATGGCCGGGTCATCGATGTGTTCGATGTGTTTCTTGATCTGCATGAGCACGACGAGAACGTCCTTGTCGAACCAATGAAATTTGTTGTTGAAATGAACGTCGCCCGTGTAATCATCGATGGATGCGGTGCGAGCATTATCGCTCCATCGTTTCTGGATGGCGAGAACGTTAGCCCGCCACGAGATGACTTTCTTGATCTGCTCCGGGGACAAGGGCGTGGTCTTCGCCTTGCTTGCCAGCGAGGCGATGTAGTTGATGTCGTTTCCAACCGCGTTCCGGCCCAGCAAGAGGGCCTCGACGAGGGTCGTGCCGCTGCCACAAAAAGGGTCGTAGATGGTATCGTTTTTCTTCGATAATTTTTCGATAAAATATCGCGGTATTTGCGGGATGAATTTTGCTGCCCACGGGTGATAATTATGCGTGAGATAGGATGTATCATCGACATCAAATATCGCTTTCATGAACTCCTCCTTGTCGATGACGCTCTCTTGCCGCACCTTCATGCCTCGCTGTCGGATGCCACGTGGACCTCACGTGCTGGTAGCTTCAAATTGCCAGGTGTTAATTAACTTGCATTCGATCGTCTCCAGAGACCAGGTCGTTGAATCGATACCAGCGAAGATGCAAGATGGGCAAGAGTCAACGTGCCAAACCTGCCGGCGGGGAGAACGCGAATATCCCGTGCCAAACGGATGGAGCTGATGAGCGGGAGGCAGGAATCGGAGGAAAAGAAGCGGAGCAGCGGGCAGCAACGTTCAACGGCATGAGCGCGAAGGAATGGGCGGCGGCCAGTAAAAATGTCTGGAATGACGTTAGCTCACCCCGGTCGGACACGCAGCTGGATCACGGTGCGACTTTCCCCGAGAAACTGATCGCGCGAATAATATCAATTTATTCGCGTGAAGGCGACCTGGTACTCGACCCGTTCGTCGGTACGGGAACTACACTTGCTGCTTGCCTCGACACGGGGCGTGATGGAATCGGCATAGAGTTGAACGAGCATTTCTTCGCCAATGCCGAGGACATCACCAGGCGTGAGCCACGACACCGGGCCGTGAGGCTGGTCGCCATCAACGACGACTGCAGGAATGTCTTGAAACACGTGAAACCAGAAAGCGTCCAATTGATGGTAACTTCACCGCCGTACGCGAACTTCATCCAGAAGGCCGAGGAAGACCGGAAAAAAACACACAAGAACTCTATCATCACCAATGAGAACAATTCCCGGGTCAAGCGGTATTCAGACCGGCCGGAGGATTTCGGGAACTTGCATTATGACGATTTTCTCGACAACATCAAGGCCTTGATGGAGAAGCTGCTCGTCGTGACGAAAAAAGGCGGGTACAACGTGTGGATCGTGAAGGACGCGAGGGACACGAGGCGGGGCATCCCGTACGTGCCGTTCCATTCGGACTTTGCCAGGCTCGGGGAAGCGGCCGGGTTCAAGTTCCACGACTTGATCGTCTGGGACCAGAACGAGCAGCGGCGTCTCGTCCTATTGGGGTATCCATCGGTGTTCTACACGAACCAGAATTGTTCCTTCATCGTGGTACTCCGTAAGCCAGGACGATAAATCGGCCCCATAAATAATCCATTTCTGGATGAGGCATGATGATTAAGGAATAAAAGGAAATTTCTTGAAATTAAACTAGGAAAAAGGCAAACCCTCCGGCCATTCCTAAGCAGAAGGCAACCACCATTTCGGCGACCACGAGAGCAACCAACCCCGGCCGTAGCTTCATCGCACGAGCCATGCGGGGGAGCCAGCCCGTTGGGTTGCCACGCGCGGTTGTTATTGGAACCTGGAAGGTCCAATGTTCGATTGTGATGTCTATAGCGTCCTTGGGATCAAATGAAACGATGAATGTGAGCAGCAAAAACACAACACCGATGATCACGTGGAGCGCGATCGCCCCCGGCGAGAATGGATTGCCGACCGGGGCGAGCAGCACGGTCATGAAGATGTCAAGCCCGATCAACAGCGCGACGCCGGTCATCACGAGGTGGTCTGGCGGGAGGAGCAAGCGGGGGCGCAAGACTGGTGTCGGGTCAACCATCGCTTGCTGGCGGGGGATTCCCCCGGGGCCAGGATTGACGAAATACTCGTCGTGGAACCATCCCCGCATCGAGAGCACGTGTTCAGGGCCGTTTCCAGCACCACCACGAAGAACGATGCGAGAGCCACGGCGGGAAAAATCGTTCTTGATCCAATTGACGAGCATGATGCCTCCGAACACGACGAACGGGATCCAGAGTAACTCGCCTGCATAGACATAGAATGCACGGCTCACGAAGGGTACCGATATCAATCCGACCCCGAGAACGAGGCGCTTGAAATCCTGGGGATGCTTGAATTCTCGCTTGTTCACGTCGAATGCCGAGGGGAACGCCGTCCCGAGGATCCGTTCGAGTAGAGACGGTTGCTGGCTTGAAGAAACACGACCTTGGCCGGGAAGCGCGTGGTAGTAAAGGGTGTAGACCTTCTCGTTGGTGATGATGGTCAGCGAGTTGCTACCGACAAAAAGTAGAAGGATCAGCGACGCGATCTGGACGCACGCTGACAGCACGTACATGCCCCCCACGAGGAAGCCCGTTCCGAAAGCGTGTGGGTTCCCCAAGAGCGAGATCCCGTCCACCAGCAATAGAAAGATCTGGAAGCCGAAGAACGCGATCCAGAGCAATCGGGGGCCCGATGCGGCGTTACTTTCGCGGGCAAATCGAATATGCTTCGTCGGGATCGTGGTGCGGATCTCCGACAAGGGTCGCAACTCCCGGATGGTTAAAAGCCCGAATTTCTCGTGCATGACGATCACCTTCACCGCCGCGAGCGCGTACGCGACGAGCACCGCGCCGGTTATCAGCGGGATGAGGCCCGCAGGAAACGCAACAGACGGGCCGCCTAAATAGAGCCAGATACCGATCTTGTTCCTGTCAGTGAACCCGATCCCGAGGATTGCGAATGAAAGCACGCCTACGACCACGAGCAGAGCACCGGCGACCAGGCGCGACCACGGGACGCTGATCACGCGGTGCTGTCCCGCAACCCTTCCTGCTGATGCCCACATTCCCCGATGAGCTGGCTGAATCCGCACTGAACGGTAGTAGCACGCCATGATCGCCACGCCGGCAAAGATAGAGGCCACGTAGCCGAACATGCTGAGGTTGTACGAGAACGAGACGTTGTGGAGCTCGAAGTCGATGGCAAAACCGGGGATCGAGATCCCGAGGGCGATCAATAGCGCGGGGATGATGGCCATGACGAGGCCCCCGACGAGGTATTCCACGTGGTGATCAGGCTCGCTCATGCAGATCGCACCCCCGTCGCGTTGATGAAACCGAACCCCCGCATCAGCCAGTAGGGCGTGAGGAACGATAGCCCGGGGTTCTCGTGCAGGATATTCGTGTTGTTTTTTGGTATCACGAATGGATTCCCGCCCCAAATGTAGAGCCGGGTCTTGCACATGTCGACGGTTAGAGGCCGGTCATAGAATCCCGTGTACAGCTCGAACTCGAAGAAAAACGGCGCCATGAAGTTACCGAGCGGGTGGTGCTCGAAGAAGTCTTGCCACTTGGCGAAGTCGACAACGTTATATTCAGGGCCTGGAGCCGTAACGGGGCCATTGATGTCAGGATAATGCGTGAGAGTAAACCTGGTAAGCTGGTCCTCGATATCGCGTTCGTAATAGACGTCCTCGCCAGGGTCAAGCCCGTTCACGATCAAGTGGATCGCATTGAAATGCGCGTTCCGGTGAGTCTTGACATAAGACCACATGCCATTGTTGAAGTTCGCGAGGTATTGTGCACGCAGGGTCGGGTCATCCTCGAGCAAGAGCAACCCGAACACGACGTCGATGCCAAAGTTGTACGCGTAGTAGTTGGCCACGATTTCTTGCGCACCGCCCTCGTTCGTGAAAAAAGCGTAACCCATCTCGACAGCAAAATGATAATATAGCCTTGCGTACTTGTCCGGATACGCGATCGACCCCATCTTCAGCAATAGCAGCGACCACGTCGCCGCGTTGAAGAACCGCATCTTCTGATCGACGCCGGTCGGCCCGCCGAACCCGCCGATCCCGAGGAAGTTGGTCTGCAGCATACCGTTGCAGAGCTGGTCGATCATGAGCGACAAGGTCGACCGCACCCACGGGTCGTCGACGTACTTGTACGTGATGGCCAGCCCCCAATAGTATCCTCCATATTCGTCAAGCGACGTGAAATCCGAGTACCGCCAGTTTTGGTACACGCCCGTACCGTTATAATAGGCGTACGGTGACCGCGCCCCCCCGACAGAATCGTTAAACAAGGGCATACCCGGCATCGACGCGTGCTCGGGGGCCGCCCACATGCGAGCCAGGATCGCCCCGTACTCCGGGCCAAGGCCCCCGTTCGGCACCGCGAGCATCATGGACATGCCATGGACGAGCCGGCGTATGACTTGCAGGGCATCTTGCTCCATCGTGGCGTTTCCCTCCCGCCTTGCCGCGAGAAATTTACCCACGTACGCCGCGATGGCCGTCGCAGACCAGAGCGCCCCGTTGTCCGTGAAGCCGTACTTGTCCACGTCCGTGTAGTTCGTCGACGTGAAGAGGGTCGAGACCGTGTAGTTGAGCGGCATGTGGTAGTCCTCGAACCGCCGCTCGTAGAAGGCAGCCATCGCTGCGAGTTGGTCGTAGTTGGCCAGCTGGAACGCCGAAATCGGCGGCATCTTCGACTCGTCCATTCCGAACGATGGAATTTCCACGTAGAGATACGAGGCCGTGCCGAAGATCGTGCCGAGGAGGACGACCGGCAATAGGATGACCACGGCCAATGCGACTTGCTGCTTCCTAAAATCCTTGATGTTCTTGATCCGCATATGTCGCGTATTGACGAGTCGGGTTAAAAATGAGTTCGTGAGGTTTTTGCATATCCTCAGATTGCAAAGAACCGTGGATCCTTGAAGTGATAGAGCCGCCCGTCCTCCGCGCCGACCACGATGCGTTTTCCTTGTTTCGGCGACCGGCCGTCCCAGTCCTCGGGCACAGTGGCGGGGGCGCAGCAATGATGACCGAACGTGAAGGCAGCGAAATCGCTTCCCTCCTTTTCGCCCATGATCTCGAATCTTCTGATCGACCAGTCGGCGACCGTCCCGCGTGACCGTATTCGCACCACCACCGCGAGCTGCGCGGTGTAGGAGCCAAGCGACGTGCCGACGGGCGTGCCGACGAGCAGGTCCGGGACCTCCGAGTCGCCGCGGATGGCCTCGAACTTCAGCCGCCCGCGAGCCCCGCCGTGCCTCCCTGCCCCGAAGGTTGTCCCGTCCGGGCACGTGATCACGCCCGCACGCTTCAACGTCATGCCGTCGAGCCTGAAGATCGTGCAACGGTTCTCGAGATCGAGGGTGACGAGGAATGTACCGGCCGGGATGGAGAACGCGGCCGGCCGCGTGCGCCAAGCCACGCGCAAGGGCTTGCCATCCTCTCCTCGAAAAACGGTGCGATGCCCTTCAGGGGTGACGAGCCACAAGTATTCGGAGATGTCGCCCGAGATAACCACGCGCTTGCCGTCCCCGCCAATATCGAACACGCAAGGGCACGTGTATCCCCAGCGCTCCTCGGTCGTGCCTTGGACAGAACCCACGGGGCCCGCCTGGATGCGAAGGCGGGAAAACGGGGGAAGCCGGCTCGCCGTTGGCACGCTTTTTATTGCATCGAGCTGGATCCTCGTGTACCGGCCCGCGCCGGAACCCAAAAGGGCAGCATTTTCGTCCACGAAACTCGGGACCACGAGGATGTCCTCCTTGAAATGATCGGCGCGAGCGAGCACCGGATGGTCATCCGGGCACTCGATCCACAAGCCACTGCCCTCTTGCTTGAAACCCACCACCTGGGTGAGGCCATACTCGCCGGAGAGGACGATCCGGCCCGTTGGATTCCCGGCAGCGTCGCATTCCATCGACGCGGTCCCGATGCAGCCGTGGATGGCCGGGATCCTTCCGCCCTCGACGGTCACGGGCCTTTCCTCGAATATCAACCCCGGACCGACCCGCTTGAAGTATTGCATCTCGCCGACGAAGTCGACGGTGAATAGATCCCCGCCTGGTAGGATGCACGCTCCCGCGTCCGCGAAAGTCGTCACCTGCTCTCCGTTTCCCAACTTGCACGTACCCGCGTACTCGAACGCGCCGTCGCCATCATCATCCAGATCGATGTTGGGCAGCAGCATTTGCCCGTTGCCCGCGAACACGGCGAAACAACTCTTGGGCGCGTTTCCCCTGTATGTACGCTCGAGGCTGAAGTCGCAAGGTCCATCGCGGGGGAGCACGCTGCACAAGATGTCGTCCTTGGCCCGACCCCCGAAGAGATCCTTGCAATCCAAGTGGACGTGGCCGCCGGCGGGATCGTGCCGGGCCGCACGCTGGTACGCCGCGAGTGCCTTGCTGCCCCAGAAAGGGAGGCGCTCGTCCCGGCGGGGATCGCTGCCCGCGTCGTCGCCTTTGCGCGGGCGATACGGGCGATACGCGGGTGAACTCCATCTTTCCCCGTCCGGGTAATACCCGTCGCTGGCCCAATCCTTCAGCGTGATGAGCAGGTCCAGCTTGCCGTCGCCAGTGATATCTCCCACGGCGACGTTGTGGCCGGCTCGACCAGGGAAGCCGGGAATGCCGGCGTGCGAGAGGACTGGGTACGCCGCGCCGTGCAAGGGGTGCAGCCGCTGGTCGACTGGGTGATAGAGCACGGTCGCCCACTGGCTTTCGTACGTGAGAAAACCCCCGCCGGGCCACCATGCTATGGCCCCGCCAGGCAAATCGAGGAATTCCTTTGTCCCGTACAAGCCGGTCGCGCCGTCACGGTATTGGATGGTCACCCCGCCGAGACAATACTGCCCCATGCTGCTCAAGACCAGCACGTCGCCGATCATGATGCTGGTGTTCCACAACCCGCCCGCCGCGGGTCCCGTGCCGTCTTGCAGCACGATCGTGGCCGGGTCGCGTGCCGCGACGTCCTTGATGCGAACGTGTTTCATGGTCCCTGGAAAGGATCATGGTGTAAAAAAAAATGTCCTTTCGATAAAAGGAGGAAAAGCTGCCTATTTCGAGGGTACCGCGGTCACTTGTTGCATCCGATCCAGCGCTCGCTTCTCGAGCCGGGGGATGTTGAACACCCAATAATAGAGCACTGCGGCGGGCAACCACGTGAAGAACACGGCATACATGCAGTCAGAGGCGAAGTGCCTGCCAGCACTTATCCTGCTGATCGAGAATAAGATGCTGAGGACGATCGCGGCGACAAGCCCCGCGTACTTGATCGTGTTGATGATAATGACCTTGGTTCGTGTTTTTTCTCCAAATATCCTGGCGATGAAATCGACGTTGTTGAAAGCCAGGAAGAGGACGATGAAAATCGCGCCGACGGTCACGTGACCGCAGGGGAAACTACTATTAGTGATTTGGTAGCCATCCAGGAAGGCGGGTTCCCAGATCCGGTAAAATCTAGTTATAGATCCACCGAAAATTGCGAGCGTATCTGGCCGCGGCCGAGACCAACCTATATAGAAACCCACGTCGTCATTCCCCTTCAACAGCACGTTGACGACAAGCCCGGGCCCGACGAGGTACGCGACGAGCATGAAGAGGCCGTAGATCAGGAACGGCCGGAAACGCCTCTTGCTCAATCCGACAATGATCAAGAACAAGACGACCGCTACCATCATAAAGAGCACGATGTCATCCTTCTCGTTGAAAAATTCCCATGGCATCATGCTCCCGACGGGAAACTGGTTAGAACCCGCGTAGAAAGAACCCGTTATCACGAGGTCCAAGTCGGTGAAGTAGAAAATCAAGGTCATAATGGCCGTGAAAACGGCTCCTACGAACATGGAGATGTACACTGGTTTTAGATGCATAATGTTAACTCACTTGTTATTGTTCGGGTAGGGCTGAAAAAAACTTCTTACCATGTAAATAAAGCAAGATTCTACCGCGAAGGAATCCTTCCAACGTTATTAGGCACGGGCTCGAATGAAGGATCAAGACGGTCAATAACTACGGTAAGAGTTGATCGACGCATGAACATCAAGGAAGTCTTGAAGGATAAGAAAACATACTACATTCTCCTCTTCTTGGCAATCGCAGCAGCAACTGGTGCCTTGCTCGTCGTGTGGATATTCAACAAGAATATACTCGCGACCATTGCTATTTACATGGTCATGGCAGTTATATGGGCCGGGATATGGGGCGTGTTCATCTATTTCGGAGTCATGACCGTGCAGAGCCTGCTCGTGCCCATTCCGTCCGAATTGATCTTGCTCATGACGGGTATTCTATGGGGTTCGGTTGGTGGCACGCTCCTCGGCGTCGGTGGCAGTATTTCACGGGCGCGCTCGCATATTCCATAACGCTACGCGGTGGCAGGCCTATTGCTGAGAAACTGGTTCCAAAGCGGTTCCTCGAACCGCTGGACAACTTGATCAAGCGATACGGCACGTGGTTCATCCTCATCATGCGGGCGGTGCCCTTGATGGCATTCGACCCCATCTCGTACGCATCGGGATTGCTCAAGATCAACTTCAAGAAGTACATGATCGCTACGATCGTCGGATCTATCCCCCGCGCGCTTTTCTACTCGTTGCTCGGCCAGCTCATGATGACAGGGGCACCGGGGGATTATCGGACGTGGGGCATACTTGATTGGCAGAATTTCTTGGCAGATCCGCTGTTTGGCCAGTTTGCTGACACCTTCAACTTGATTTTCATCTTGATCCTGGGCTTGCTGGTCATCATGTTCCTCGTCTATAATTTCGTGCTCGGCCCACTTCTGCGAAAGAAAGGAGCTGCGCAGCAGGGTGAAAGGGCAGATGCTGGATTACAAAGTAAAAATGCCGTGTCGCCGAGCAAAGATGCCCCGTCGCCGGGCGAGGGGGTATAATTCCTTACATTTTCTATTTTTCCAAACCACCGGCCAAGTCACATTCACGGGTAAAGATAAAACCAAATTAACATGGATAGGGAAAGGATGCATAGCAAGGTGAACGAAGATGTCTCTACACGAATCGAAAGAAAAAACTAATGCTGCCTTTGCAGGGAAAGATCTCTCCGTCCTTCCAGACGTCTTGGCCAAGACGAGGGATCTCGCAAGCTTGATCGAGTACCAGGAGAACTCGGTAGTGAGCAAGATGTTGCTCATGAAAGGAGCAGGAAATGTGACGTTGTTTGCTTTTGACGGGCAAGGCTTGAGCGAGCACTCCGCTCCATTCGACGCGCTGGTGCAAGGAATCGACGGCGAAGGCACGGTGCGGATCGACGGGAAGGATAACAAGGTCGGAAAGGGCCAGGTCATCGTCATACCCGCGAACAAGCCACACGCCGTGCTCGTCCCCTCCGGGACGAGGTTCAAGATGATGCTGGTAATGATCAAGGCGTAAAAGGTGACATGACTCGTTGATGCACGGACAAGTATGACCTTTATCAAATAATATCGGCATCGACGCGGATCTCTTTCCCCGATTATTCGAGCGATTTTCTCGATCGGCCCGGGTGCAAGATATCCCCGGATCTGGCTTGGGCCTGGCCATCATGAAGGATTACATCACCATGCATGGTGGGATGATCTACGTCACGACCCAGGTCGACAAGGGAACGACGTTCTCCGTGTTCTTGCCGCGCCGCAAACCTTGATAATGGCGGTTGGTAAAAAAGAAATTGGTGATGTCCTTGGAAGTGGCAGCCGACTCGAAATATACAGTGTTAATCGTCGATGATAATAAGGACATCTTGTATAATTTACGCACGGCTCTCGGTCTCAACCATTTTAACGTCATTTCCGCCAATAACGGTAAGGAGGCACTTGAAATACTTCGAAAGCTCAAAGCTGTGCCAGACGTCATCATCTCCGACATAATGATGCCCGAGATGGACGGGTACGAGCTACTCAAAGCCATCTCGAAAGAACCAGGTCTCAACCAGGTTCCCTTTATCTTCCTATCGGCGAAGACCACCGTCGAGGACATCCGGCTCGGCAAGATACTCGGCGTAGATGATTATATCACCAAGCCGTTCCACCAGGAGGATTTGATAGCCATCGTCAAAGGAAAAATCGCGCGCAAAAAAAAACATCGCACAGTTCAATGACAAACTCCGAGTAATGAACCTTGATAGCTGCAGCGAGCAGTCATCATCCCCGTCAAATAATAACACGTTTCTCCTCCACGTCATCTGGGATGACAAGATAGGTCCGGTCACCCGCGAGTATTACCCGAAATTGGATTCCATGCCATTCAATGTTCAAGACATCGGCTATCAACTCTTCAACGCATCGTCGGTTATCTACGGTGATAAGTTTTCCGCCAACGCCGAAGGCATATTGCTCGCCCTTGCGAATATTCAGCAACAAGCATACATATTCTTCGATTCGTATCCCGACAGGACGAAGCGCGCGGGCGTCGTGCTCTACATGCTTGCGGTCATCGCGCCGTGCATCAGCTATCTCGCTTCCTTGAACATCAAGAAGGTATTCGAGGAAATCACGGCCTTGATCAAGGCGAAGAGGCCGTTTACTTTGCAGAATTATCAAAAGGCGATCTCTGCCTTGATTTCGGGGAACTGAAGCGGACTGAGAGATCGACTTGAATCAGCCTGGAGATCGATCCTTTTTGTTTCGAAGCACGATCTAAACTTGAATATCGATTCATCATGAGGTCTAAATATGGAACGAATGCGGGACAAGGCTTGGGTTCCACTCTTCGTGGGAGCCATTGCAGCGATCGCTGCCGTGCTAACACCCGCTGCGATGGGGATCTATACTTCTAAGCCCGTGTACATTTGGCTATGGGCTCTCAACATCCGCTCGGATGGCGATGTTTGGTTCAACATGGATGATATTGCCTTGGCCGGTGCTGTATTGGAAACAGGAGTGTTAGCCGTCGCTATCATTCTATCGCTTTTAGTCGCCTTCAAGATAAAAAAGGGGAACCCGTTGAAAGGGGTTTACGGCATCTTGCTCGCGTGCCTTATCATGGTCGTGGCCTCGCCCGTTGGATACATTATCGGGGCCATGGCATGGGATCCATGGTTCTGGATGGATCACGTCGCGGGGTTCGGGATCATTGGACCATTCATCACAGCGGGGCTCTTGATCGTATCATTCATCTTCTTGAAGAAGAAATAGGCAAGGTTTATCCCGTTTTTTTCTTTGATTTAATAGCCTAAAGGACTTTCATCGCGGCGACCCGAACATCCAGGTTTTCCAAGAAATCGTGCATGGCTTTGGGTGACAAGACTAGCACGAGGTCGCCCTTTGCCTCGTCGAAGGTCACGGTGCCGATACCCTCGTCAACGATGAACTTCGTGATAACGAACAGGTTTTGGAAGGCCCAATATCGCAGCCAGTTGATACTTTGCATATAACCGAGCATTTTTTTCAAGAAATAGCTCATTGGTAGCTTATTGTCGAACCTATTAGCTGCATATGCAATAATTTCGACCACGCGACGGAGTTTCGAGAACCAATTTTC
>JAUQYZ010000031.1 GCA_030587475.1 Candidatus Sigynarchaeum calidifontis | reverse complement strand
GCAAAGAAAGAATACGTTTTCAACTTCGTCAAGGCGTGGAAAGCCCATCCAAAATGGAAGAGCATTCGTGCATTCAAGGTCAGTCCGGAACCGACGATGAAGAAAATCAACGCAATCTCCCGAACTCAATATGGCTTTCGATTAGACGAGAGTGCGAGGTACAAGCTAGAGCAGCACTTGAAATGTCCCGTAATGGTCTCGCAAAGCGTTTTGAAGGATAATGGAGTAGATCGACCTTAAAATCAGCATTGTCTTCTCTGTTAGTCGAAAAAAAAGGTTGGTTTGGTCATGGCAGAAGCATCATCGCTGACGGTGAAAAGTGTTACGCTCTTCAAGCATGGCGTCTCCTTTTTCACCTTGAAGGGTAAGATCAAGGGCACGTCGACCATCTCCTTGGAGTTCAAGAAAAACGAGATGAATGATGTCTTGAAATCCTTGCTCGTCCTTGACATGAGCGGGGGGTTCGTTTCCTCGATCGCATACGATGCGGACCAGGATATCGGGAAGGTGCTCGAGAACGTCGCCGTGGATATTGCCAGCAGTGGCAGCTTCACGAGCCTCGTGGAGAATTTCAAGGGAGCGGCGACCCAGCTCGACCTTGACGGGAACGAGGTCATCACGGGACGCATAATGGGCATCCAGGAATACAAGCTCATCGTTAACGAGAACGAGGTAACGCGGCCCGCGCTCGTCGTGCTCGATACAAAAGGAAATGTTGGCCAGATCAAGTTTTCGGATATCAAGAGCATCAAGCTTGCCGATCCGAAGCTCCAGAAAGATCTCGATTTCTACCTGGACACGATCATCGCCGGGAAAAAAGCGGACGCGAAGCGCATCTTCATCCATTGCGAGGGCGAGGGGGAGATCGAGAGGGAGATCCAGGCAAGCTACATCATCGAGAGCCCCGTCTGGAAGACGAGCTACCGCATGCTGATCCCGGACGACCCGAAGGAGGAGAAATGCTTCCTCAGCGGCTGGTGCCTCGTGGAGAACACCACGGAACAAGACTGGGACGAGATCGACATCGCCATGGTCGCGGGCATGCCCGTCTCGTTCGTGTGCCCGATCTACCCGCCCACCTACATCACCCGCCCCGTCGTGGAGCCACCGAGGGCCGCGCAGATAGGCCCGGCGGCCATCGAAGACGAGGTGGGGGGCGAGGCCAAGTTCGATGAGGCGATGGCGAAGGAGGAGGCGGAGGCACCGAGGAAGTCGAAGGCGAGACCTGGTGCACCACCGGCCGTGCGGGCGATGACGGGAGCGGCGGCGTCAGTCATGCGCCCGCCTGCTGCCCCGGCCCCGGCGCCGATGCAAGTGGCAATGAAGCAAGTGGCGGCGCAAACGCAAGCACAAGTGAGCACGAAGGACATGGGCGAGCTTTTCGAATATCGCATCTCGAAACCGGTCACGATCAAGCGGAAACAATCCGCGCTGGTTCCCATCGTCTCGAAAGATGTCAAGGGGAAGCGAATACTCCTTTACGAGCAATCCCAGCACGAGAAGAATCCCATGGCGTGCCTCGAGATCACGAACACGGCCGGCGTCACCTTGGAGCAAGGCCCGATCACGATCTTCTACCAGGACGGTCTCGCTGGCGAGGCCATGCTCCCCTTCTTGAACCAGGAGGAGACCAGGCTTCTAGCATATGCCCTCGAGCAAGGCGTCATCGTGGACAAGGAAACGGAGTCGAATTCGGCTGCAGTGCACCGGGTGAGCTTCGGCGGGGGATACTCGTACGAGTACTATTACACCAACAGGACGACGACGTACAAGATCCAGAACAAGACCGACAAGGCGCACGCGCTCTACATCGACCACCCGAAGACCGCTGGCTACGAGATCTACGACACGAAGCTCGTCCCCAAGGACACGCCGAACCACAACAGGTTCTCCACGTCGTTGGAACCGAAGCAGAACATCAAGCTCGTGGTCAAAGAGCGGTACGAGTCCTACTCGAGCTATTACATCTGGGACATGAACAAGAAAACCTTGCTCGAGAACGTCCAGCGGTACCTGGCCAAGAAATGGATCAAGCCGGGCGAGCAAGCGCTGCTCACGCAAGTCGCTGAGGTGCTCGAGAAGCTGAACGATGTCAAGAACGTGCTCTCAAAACGGCAGAACGAGTTGAACGAGATCTTCCAGGAGCAGGACCGCCTTCGCAAGAACCTATCTAGCATGAGCAAGACCCCTTCCCGCTCCGAGACGGAGCTGCGTGAGAAGTACGTGTCGAAGCTCGACGCGCAAGAGAGCCGTCTGGAGGAAATCCAGGCGGAGATCAAGAGCTTGCAAAAGCAGAGCGATGACCTCTCTGCACAAGTTACGAAGCTCCTCAAGGACCTGGAGGATGCAGCAAGGGGTGCATGATCGTGGGAGAGGAATCGTACCGGCAGAACGTCGTGGAAGTTCCAGCCGTCAAGAAAGTCGTTCTCTTCAAGCATGGCATGGCGTTCTATGCTATGAAATCCGTGGTGAAGGAGACCGCGTCGCTCACCTTGCAATTCAAGGTGAACGAGATGGACGACATTTTAAAGAGCTTGTTTGTCGCGGACCTGAGCGGGAATGGCTTCATCAGCAACATCTCCTACGATGCTGCCCAGGATATCGACCAGGTGCTGAAGAACATCTCCGTGAGCCTGCCGACATCCAGGACCGTGCTCGAGGATTTCCTCGCGAGCATCAAGGGAGCGGCCGTGCAGGTGTCGATGGCAGGGAAAAATTTAGAGGGCTCCGTCATCGGCATCGAGACCACGGAGGAAGTGAACGGGCAAATTTTAAACGTGGAGCCTGTTCTCTTGCTGCTGGAGCGCATGACAAAGAAAATCATCAAGGTCCGGTTCGCAGACATGAAATCCTTCCGCTTGCTCAACGATTCGCTTCAAAAAGATCTCTCCTTCTTGCTCGAGACCATCATCTCCCGGAAACAAAAGGATGCAAAGAACCTGGCGATTCGCTGCGAGACGACGAGCAAGAGCAAGGCAGACCGGGAGATCTACGTGAACTACATCCAGGAAGCACCGACCTGGAAGACTTCCTACCGCCTGGTGCTCCCGGGGGACAAGAGCAAGGGCTTGATCCCGGAGGGGAAAGCCCTCTTGTCGGGTTGGGGCCTCGTCGAAAACCAGACACCGAACGACTGGAACGAAGTCGATTTATCCCTCGTCGCCGGCATGCCCGTCACCTTCAAGTACCCGATATATCTGCCCCAGTTCATCCAGCGAAAGGTGGTCCCGCTCCCCACGAAGTCGTCAATCAAGCCTGCCACCATCGAGGATACCACGGGAAAATTCGATGCGTTCGCATCGGGGGAATCAGGATTGATAGGAGGGTTCGGTGGAGGTAAAGGGATGCTTGCCATGGCAGACCGCGGGGCGGCCGCTGAAGCCCCCGAGCCGCGCAAGGCATTCGAAAAAACGTTCCAGGCCATGAAGGACGCGATGCAGAAATCCATCTCCATGTCTGCGAAGGACATGGGAGAGTTATTCGAGTATCACATCGAAAAGCCGGTCAGCATCAAGCGGAACCAGAGTGCCCTGGTGCCGTTCTTGAGCCGGGAGGTCGCGGTGAAGAAAGTCTTGCACTATGACAAGATAAACCATCCCGTGAACCCGATGGCGTGCGCAGAGATCACGAACACCTCGGGCCTCACGCTCGAGACCGGCCCCATCACCATCCTCATCGAGGATAGCCTGGCGGGCGAAGCCATGCTGCCGTTCTTGAACAAGAACGACACGCGCATGCTCAACTACGCGCTCGAGCAAGCCGTCGCCATCTTCATGGAGGAAAGCGTCGAGCAGCAGAAGGTCCACCGGCTTAGCCTCTGGGGAAGCTACGTGTACGAGTACTTCTACGAGGACCGGCACGTCGCCTACACGATCAAGAACAAGGCGACGACGAAGAAGAGCCTCTACCTGGATCACGAGAAGATGGCGGGATACCAGGTCCTCGACCCCGAGATCAAGCCATCCGAGACGCCGACCCGGTGGCGCTTCTCCCTCGACCTGGAACCGTTGAAGACGAGGCCGTTCAAATTCACGATGCGGCGCGAGATCTCCAACTCGTTCTACGTGTGGAACATCAATGATGACTGGATCACGAGCAATCTCGCGATCTACGTGAAAAACAACTTCATAAACGAGAAGACCCGGAAGGTTCTCGAGGAGATCGCGGCGATCAACGCGGAGCGCGGGAGCCTCGACAAGCAGAAGAACGAGCTGCTCGCCGAGCGTGACGCCCTCAACTCGGACCAGGGGCGGCTGCGCGAGAACCTGAAGGTTCTTTCCGATGCAAGCATGGAGAACACGCTCAAGGAGCGCCTCGTGAAAAAGCTCTCGCAACAAGAGAACCGTTACGAGGAGATCAAGAAGGAGATCCAGCAAATCGAAAAGCAAGTTTTGGCATTGAACAAGAAAGTGGAGACCAAGTTCAAGCAGGTCGAGGCTTCTTAGCTGCCAATATTCCTTCCTTTTTTTCCCCGAGCACCACCATCTACAACGCGAATAACCAATCAAGGATGCTGTTCAGCTCGGCGGGCTCGTGGTCCAGATCGATCAGGTTCAAGATCGAGAACGGGTGCTTTCGCTCAGCCACGAATGCCCTGGCACCCCGCAACACGCGTTCCATCTCCTCGCGGCTCATGCCCAGCTCCCGGGGCGAGTACTTGACGCCGATCCCTGCAAGGAATTCCTTCAACCTTGCAGGTGCCACCATGGCGCGAGACCCCTGGAGACGTGACGCGGCAAGCATCATCAAGCCGATGATCTCCCCGTGCACGAACCGGCGCTTGCATGTCTTTTCAGCGAGGTAATATAAAAAATGTTCCGAACCCTCGACCGGCCGGCCCGAAAAGCTTGCCCCGCACAGCGCGAGCGCCTCGAGGAACATGTCGTGCACGGCGCGGATCGCCGCGGCAGGGGCTCCCGTGAACGCCGCCTTACTATCGAGGATCCTCGTGACGAGCGCCGTGAACTCCTTGATCCCCCGTGCGGATATCTTCTCCCCGGCATTCTCGTGGGAAATCACCCAGTCCGTCACCGCCGTGCAAGCGGCGAGGATGTCGACGATGCCACCGAGCGTCAGCGCCATTGGAGCCTTGGAAATGAAATCCGGGTCGACGATCGTCTGCGTCGCGTGGTTATTCCCGGGAAAATACAATTCCCCATCCTTCCGCAACGCGATAGCCATGTTCAACCATGATGTTGTCGAAAGCGCGGACGGTATCAAGCAGAGTTTTCGGCGGGCACGCCAGGCCAGGTACTTGGACGCGTCCATGATCCGCCCCGCGCCGACACCGGCGACCCACGACGTCGTTATCGAGGGAACCATTGCATCGAGTCCGGAGACCTCGAGCGGCGGATCCAGTATCACCTTCTGATTTCGCTCTATAAGTGAAGGCATTATCGCGGCATGGGCACGCGGCGACGTTACGACCGTCACGTCGGCATGGCTCTCGAGCCAGGCGGTGGCCGCGCCTGGGGACAACACGACCGGCCTTCGCAAGTAGGCCATTGCTAGCCGTTTCATGACCCCGAACATCGAGATTCCCCCCTAGCTCGCATCAAGTTCCCCATCATTCCCGCCAGGTCTTAACGCGGGTTGCCCCATTTTTTCCGCAAGATATCATCGAGCCGGTAATGCGTGTCGATGCGTTGCTTGAAGTTGGACTGGCCGATCTTGTCCTTGATGACATATTCTTTACCGGTCTCTTCCTTTTCCGTCATTCCACAATCACGGCAATGATAGATGATGATTCCCACGCAAGATCGATTTGGTGGCGTGTCCTCGTAATCGACGTTCACGCTCTTGCAGCTCGGGCAGATTGGCATTTTTTGTTGAACCTCCTCGGGGAGCCGCGCGGCGCGCGCGACGCGCCCTAATGCATCATGGATGTTGTACCTCCACGGGTTTTATGCTTTTCCCGGC
This sequence comes from Candidatus Sigynarchaeum calidifontis, assembly GCA_030587475.1. Classification (GTDB taxonomy): domain Archaea; phylum Asgardarchaeota; class Lokiarchaeia; order Sigyniarchaeales; family Sigyniarchaeaceae; genus Sigyniarchaeum; species Sigyniarchaeum tengchongense. The sequence continues at coordinate 93,253 of JAUQYZ010000031.1, read as the reverse complement.
TAGCGCACCTTGTGAAAGGTTTAAGCAAGTGCGCCGCATGTAACACGTGATGAGCGTGCGAGCGAAGCCCCGCGGTTCGCAGCAAGTCGCCAGCGCCGTGCTGGTGATCCCCTTCTCGGAGCTGGGCACCAAGTCCGAAGCCAGCCGTGCCAAGATGATGGACCAGCTCCTCACGAACATCAAGCATGTCCTGAAAGACGTGTTCCACGTCACGTGGGTGAAGTACCGGGCCTTGGGGGAAAGGCTCGTGTTTTTATTCAAGAAAGAGGACGTCGACGCGGCCATGGACGCACTCCAGCACGTGCCTGGGATCCTGCGGCTTCACGCGTGCGTGGAAACCCAGCCCCGCCCCGATGCCATCTCGAAGAAAATAGCCGAGCTCGTGCAGCGAGGGGCATTAATTATGGATGGATCGGCTTTGGAAGTCCGCGCCCTGTTTTTCGATGGCAAGAAACAGAAGGAGGCGCTCGTTGACAACGTTGTTGCCGTGCTGCGCGAGATGACATGGCCGCAAGATAAGCAGGGTGCATCCTTGCCAGTGACGTACATCGAGATGCACCCGGCCTTCGCTTACGTCTCCTTGGAGCACCGTGAAGGCCTCAACGGCAACCCGGTCGGCACGCAGAACCCGGTCGTCGCCGAGATCGTGGGACGCGGCGGCGACCTCCTCGCATCCTTGCTCGCGATCAAGCGCGGCATCGTGCTCACGCCGGTTTTCCTCTCGATCGGCGAGTTCGCGATCGACCCGGCGCGCTATAAAGACATGCTTTGTGGCATAAAGCGCGGGATCGACGAGTTCCACGGCTTTCCCGCGAAAAGGTATTTTTTCGTGCCGTTAGATCATTTTTTGTCGATTCTCCGAGAGAGAAAGCAATCCTTGATGGACGATCACCCTTGCACGTGCTGCATCGTGGCCCGCCGAGTGATGATGCACGACATCATCACGCGCAACTCGATGACAAACTTCGCGATCCAAGGAACTGCCCCGGTGCCGGCCGGCCGGCAGCTCGATTCTTGTCCGTTCGACGCGGCAATCGACCCGGCGTTGAACCCCGACGGGCTATTCCTCGTGAGTCCCTTGCTGACCGGGATACAGGATGTACCACCTATCTTCTCCGGCCAGATCGAGATGCTGCCCGAACGTGTCGATCAGAGTAAAGGCTACACCTGGAACTTCTGCAAGCTCCGGCAGCACGATAAATCAGGAGAAGGGGCCCGGGAAATCGTCCAGGAAGTTCAAGGCCTCGTGAAACAGATCGTGCGCGATCATCCGGCGGATTTCGTCACGAACGTCGACGAGGACTTGCCCTTCCGCGAGCAGGGGGAAACGAAGTGGTGAAGCGCCCGTACCCCGAAAGGGAGGGAAAAAGGAGGTTTCGACGGATGGTAAAAGGGTACAGGGCCCGTATCCGTGGTCGCCGGGAACCGTATATATAACTCTAGATCCAACCGTTCAGATCGGGAAGATGCCCGGCTGATCGAGGCCAGTGGTCTCCGGAAGGCCTTGGATGATGTTGAAGCACTGCACCGCGTTGCCCGCCGCGCCCTTGACGAGGTTGTCCAGTGCCGTCACGATGACGAGCCGGTTCGAGAGTGGATCGACCTCGAAGCCGATGTCGCAATAATTGGTACCGATGATCGTTTTCGGGTCTGGAAGCCGGAACACGCCGGCTTGTTTCTTTACCAGGCGCAAGAACGGGTTATCCTTGATGAAATCCCGGAAGGCCTTGTAGATCGGCTTTTCATCCTCGGGCTTTTGCCTCAAGAAAACGTGGATGGTCGATAGTATGCCGCGCACCATGTCCACCGCGTGGGCCGAGAAGGATACCTTCAACTCCGCTAGCTCCGCGCCCTGGAAATTCGGTTTTATGGCCTCCTCGATCTCGGCGGTGTGCCGGTGGCCGGTCAAGCCGTAAGGGCGCACGACGTTGGCACGAACCGGGTGATGGTCGGCCTCGGACGGGGTCGAGCCCGCGCCGGTCGAGCCGGTCTTGGAATCGACGATGATCGGGAACGGCTTGATGAGGCCCGCGCGCGTGGCGGGGAGCAAGCCATAGATTGCCGACACGGCGTGGCAGCCAGGCACCGCGATGATCTTCGCGTCCTTTATCTTGTCCTTGTTCAGCTCCGGTATACCATAGACCGCCTCGCTGCACAAGTTCGGGCAAGCGTGCGGGCCGTAGAAATACTCGTGGGACTTCATGTCCTTGAGCCGGAAGTCCGCGCTCAAATCGATGATCCTGACGTTCTTTTGGAGCAGCGCGGGAACCAGGTTTTGCGATTCCCCGTGTGGCGTCGCCAGGAAGACCGCGTCGACGTCCTTCGTGATCACGTCGAGATTGGGCATGACATATTTCAAGCCCGTCATGCCATCGAGGTTGGGATTCACGATGGACACGGGCTTCCCCGTGAACTTCCGCGAGGTCACGTGCTTGATCTCGGCCTTGGGATGCTTCAGGAGCAGGCGCATCAGCTCGCCACCTGCATAACCAGAACCACCGATGATGGAGACTCTCATGTGTATCAAATCGCCCGCGATGCGTTGATGTGTATGGATGCGATATAGGAGATAGAATGAATTTCTCGTTTATAATTTAATGATGTGATGGGATGAATATGAAAAGTGGAATAACGACGTGGCCATGCTTGAACGTGCTGCTGCCGGGATGGATGTTCACGCCGGATGGAGAGGAATGAATATTTCTTCCAAGAATTGTAAGAACTGAAAAAAGCCGGAGATATTGGCGATAATCGATGTTCATGAGCCAGGAAGCGTCGCAAAATATACCATCCACTTCCCTATGGACATGAACGCCTCTTCGACGTTCGTGGCATTTTTCGACGAGCAATACGCCGCGCCGATGCACCCGGCGTCGGTCGCGTACTGCGCGGCCAGCTCGTACGGCACTTGATGGTTCGGCAGGTCGTACTTCGTTCCCACGAGCAGGATCGGCACGGAAGCAGCCTCCTTCCGGATGATCGTTATCCACTCGGGGAGCTGCTTGAAGGTCTCGTAATCGGTAACGTCGAAACACACGAGCGCCCCCGAAGCGCCCCGGCAATAATCGCCGAGCAGGAATCGAAAACGTTCCTCGCCGGCAAAGTCCCATATCTGCAGTTTGATGCTGACGCCGTTCTCGAACGTGATGTCCTTGATGCTGAACGCGGCCCCGATGGTCATCTTGTGGTCCGTGATGAACGAATTCGTGCAGAAGCGCTGGACCAGTGCGGTCTTGCCGACACCGCCCGCGCCGGCCACGATCAGCTTGAAGATCCAAGATGCCACGGTCATGAATGTATCAGCCAATTGGACAAGGGACGTTTGTGAATCTGTGCACCTATCTCGACGGCACATCAATTTTTAGTAACTTCATTATAACAATAAGGAACTAGGGGTTTTAAAGATTTAAATGTTTAAGCGCTTAATTTGAAGGCACGAAAGCGGACAAAAAGACTTTTGAATAACATTTTTTAATCTTGTCGGATACTACATCTTAGAGAGCATTTTCATGAAATGGTGAACGCGTTCATGAGTTCCATCGTTTATTACTGCGCGAACAGGAGATGCGCGAAAGAGATTTCACCTTCTGACCTCGAATCACTACCGGGTGTCAAGTGCCCGCATTGCGGGGGTCGCATCTTGTTCAAGGCGCGGCCCAAGGTGGTCAAGAAGGTCAAATCGGTTTGATACCCCCCGATCGACCATCGCGTGCGAGCGGCACTCATTCCTTCGAAAAAAAAAGCCCCGTGTATTCCCACGTTTTGCGCATTTAGCCGCATTTTTTTGACGCTTCTAGAATTCGGAAGCGGGCTTCCACGTGTCTGCCATGCGCTTGCGTTTAAGCGCCTCGTGCATCTTTTGCAAGTATTTATACACCCCCGAGTGATTTTTTCCTCCCAGGAGCATGTTGACCGCCTCGCGTGCAATTTTCAGTTCCTCGTATTTCCCGATCAGCGAGACCGTGTTCCCGAACACCTGCAAGTGCACCTCGGCCATGGTCTCGATGGTCTTCCAGGTCTTGCCACCCTCGCCAATGAGACGGGATTTGATGCGATGGATCTGGCTTCTAGATTTACCCACGACGCGCTCCAGGTCAATGATCTCGAAGATGTATTCCTCATCGACTAATTTTTCAGCGATCGAGGGATTGAACCCCCTTGCGATGGCCTTAATGACGTTCTGGGCGATCCAATCACCGATGTTCGATTCGGGACCTTCTTTTTTCTTGATGATGACCGATCCGGTCTTGCTGTCAATGTCAATTTCGGTGCTAGTCAGCGTCTCGATGCGTTTCTTGGTAGAACCGTCCTTACCGATGATGACGGCAACGCGATCCATCGGCACCATGAACGACATGCGAATCAGCCCGGCGGTAAAAAGTGAAGGTTTATTTTTTCGAGGTGGGTGGTACAATACAGTCTAATGGATGAACGAATAAAACGTTTAAAGATAGTTCCATGAGCGATGCACGCGACAATCCGGAGCCCTCGTCGTATGAAAAGGGCATCAACAATCTCTTGAACGATATCAAGAAATACGAAGCCTTGATCTGGGCGTACGTGCTCCGGGTAAACTCGAACTTTCACTCGAACGAGTTTCCGTCGACGCAAATTACCAAGATCATCATGGACAAGCTTAGCTTGGAAAAGACCAAGTTCTCCTTGTTTCATAAAGTGATCCGGATCATCCTGACCCGGTGGGAGGAGAAGGGAATTTGCGAGCTTGTATCGAATACCCGAACTTCTAGCACTCGAAGAACGAAAGAAATCTACAGGTTCAATGTTGACGGTTTGGAAAAGATAAAAGCACAATTTATTGATAAATGCATTGAGGATATCGTGAAGGAAGTCAACATCGAAAAGGATCTTCAAGTGCTCAAGACACGTGACAGGATCATCGAGGATTTAACCTACAAGTTGCGCGAGATCTAAACTCTCACGCTTATTTAATGCGTTCTTGCACCTCGATCGATCGCAAGAACGCCTCGCCCTCTTTCTCGAGTGTATAGGTGGTACCTACCTCCTTTATCAGATTCAGGCTCTTCAAGACAGGAATGCGTCCATATATGCATTCGATTGGAACGCCAGACAAGAAATTAATCGATTTCACGTCCATCGGGCCGAGGTACAGCGCCTTGATGATCTTTATCCCCATATCTCCCAAGATCATCTTGATGGACTCGATGCGCTCCAACATTTTTTCATCCGTCCACTCGGTGCATGTTCTTGCCAAGGGGGCGACAGCGCCCGGTAACAAGGCTCTTGAGACAGTATCCTGGTTCTCGCCCCTCAGTTGATAACCCTTGGCATTCTATCGGTAGGTAGATAGTCAGTGGGGAATTTATGTTCGACAAAACACGAGATTAATGATGTCTTGCCGACCGCGCTATCCCCGATGATGACGGTTTTCCCCTTGTACGTGCTCTGAACCATGAAAATCAATCCGACGCGATCCACGGCCTATCCGTTCGTATCATAGAACACGATGCATCTTATATCTTCAACTTTTCGAGGGTATTTAAATTGACCACCAGGAAGTCATCACCTTTCAAGGCGGGGATGGGATGCGACAGCGGCATAACATCTAGAAATTCAAGATCCCGGTCATCTGATGCCGGCGCGGCCTAAACGAGAAAAGTTTCAGAAATAAAACCCACCGATCGAGAATAAGTAGGCTGATCTGCTTCCCAACGTGCACTCGTGGTGACATCGATTGTACCTGGAAAGCATCATCAACACGTTGAAGGGCCTCTCTCCCCCGTGGCTTACATTGCGGGCAAATGAAGAGCAAGGACTCGTGTTTGGACGAAAAACGGACATGTCAAGCATCGTGATACGAAAGGGGATGCTCTCGGTCGATCCAACCATGGAATGCATCGATGAGGCGGTTGCATCGAAGGCAAACCTCATCATTTCCCACCACGCGCTTATTCACGAGTCATTTTTTAAGATTCGGGAGCTTGCCTTCGAGAAAATGCGCCTCTTGACAGAAAACAACATCTGGGTATACGTCACGGGGGACCCGTGGAACCATTCGAACCAGGGCATAACGGAATCGGTTTGTCAAGCCTTGCGACTCGAACCCAAGGAAACTTACACGGTATCCAATTTCCAGGGAAACGAGATACCTGTAGGGAGGATATGTAATGTGGGTGGAGTGAGGAAATTCAATTCTATCCTCGATCAAGCCAAAAAAATCATCGGGGCATGCTCGATCACGTATAAAGGAGCCCCGGAACGGATTCACAACAAAATTCTCGTCATCGGGGGGCGGATCGACTCTATCCAGCCCGTTATAGCGATGCTCGAAGGAGGGATCGACTTGCTCGTTACCGGAGAGATTTCCAGCGAGATCATAACAATCTTGAGCGAATTACACCTTGCATTCATTGAGCTCTCTCACCACGCGACCGACATCCTCGGCATGAGCAAGTTAAAGCTGTTACTCTCGTTGAAGCATCCGAACGTCACGTTTACGTTGCACGACGAGAACCCGGTCCAGCGCGTGTAGGCATGCACCAGAAAAAACCATTATTAATCGAAAGCGTGATATGAGATCTGTTGCACAATTACCAGAGAACCCGGCAACTGGGTGGAACCATGCCAATTATGGAATATAAAACCATGAAACCGCTCATCAGCGACAAGGCCTATGTGTCACCGAATGCGACGATCATCGGAGACGTGTCCATCAAGGATCACGCGGTGGTCTGGCCTGGCTCGGTCATCCGCGGCGATTTTTCAACGATAACGATAGGCGAGTACTCCACCGTGTTCGACGGGGTCGTCTTGCACGCTCGAACGAAAAACAGCCCCATCAACATAGGTAATTATTGCATCATCGAGTCTGGTTCTTGCATTTACGGGTTGTTCACCGAGGATTACGTCACGATCTCCAAGAATTCGGTCGTGTTCGAGGGCACCACGGTTGGCGAGGGTGTCTTGATACTTCCTGACTCCATGGTGCCGTCGGGGATGAACATCCCCGCGAGAACGGTCATGCAAGGCGACCCGGTGATCACCATAAGAGAACTGAGCCGCGAGGACGTGATGCGCCAGAAAGAAAGGGCGGAATATTTCAGCGAGCTTTTTGACAAGATCAGGAGGAATTTCCCCAACATCCAGCCTTACATGTTGACCCAGGCTGATTTCTTCAAGTTCTTGCTGGAAAAGAAATGAAATTGCTTGGCTCTATTCCTGGATTTTTTTAATGAAGTTTTCGACCATTTCCGTGAAGCCGTTCACCTTGATACCGAACTGCGGCGCGATCTTGGTCATGAAATACTTGATGCAAGCGGGGATCGCGAAGAACTCGTACTTGAACTCGGAGAAACCGCCATCGCTCTTGATCGCGGTCACGTGCATTTCTTGAGACGTCCCGAGGTTCCCCTCCTGATCCGCGTCGAAGCAGATCTCGGGCAGCGCGTGGTTTGCTTTCAAGCAATCCAGCAACAAATCCTTCTCCTTCCCGGCGGGCATATCCTCCTTCAGCAGCATTGCCGCGGAGATCCAAACCCATTCATTTTTCACGCGGATAAGGACGAGGAAGTCCTTCTCGTCGATCACCCACGGGGCACCGATCACCTCGTTTTCCCCGAGCTTCGTGCGCCCGAAACGTACCTCCAACCGCTTCAAGTACTTTTCGATCTCGGCGAGCACCTCTTCCTCGGTTAATGATGCTTGTTCTGGCATTTCATTCACGTTCTTTCCATCTGGATTGATATGCTGGATAGTTTCGAGCCAAGCCTATTAATCCTTCTCTCGATACGCCCCTGGCATCCAGAATAATAGAGATGGAATGTTTGAGCCAGGCCAGGCTACAAACAAGTATTATCACTATTTCATAGTCATGAATAGAACAGGGTGAACCAATAATTAGCATTTTTTAAAACGCCTATCACCTCGAAGATCCACAAGCTGAGAAGCGAGAAAAACAAGAGCACCCATAACCATTTCTTGTACTTGAGGATTTCGTGGCCATCGAGCAACCCGACGGGGAGCATGTTGAAAAGGCCAAGGAATGAATTAAAATAAGAGCCGTAGATGAACAATATGAAGTATTCAAATCCTAGACGGATGCTTGCTGTTAGAAATGCGATGGGAATCAACACGAGTGAAATGATGAGGTTCGAGATCGGTCCTGCAGCCTTGCATTTTCCTGCTTGATCCCTCTTCTCAAGCCCAATCACTACCACTGCCCCGGGTAATGCAAAAGGGGGAAATTGGCCATTCGTGGCATAATATAGTACGATCCCTATTGCAGTTAACATGAGACCAAACGTGAGGAGCCGGAATTTTGCGGGCAGTTTGAACCTCCGCCCGGTCTGCCTGTGTGCAAACTCGTGGATCAAGAAGCCCGAGGTCGACATAGAGGCAAGGAAGAACGGGAACAGTTGCTGCTCAAGCGGTTCAAAACCAGGCAGTATAACCCCAAGAAAAGCGCTATTGCTGATTAACATTCCGATAAAGAACATTAGCACAAATGCGATGATGATGTGAAATGCTTCTTTCCCCTTGGGCCAGAACACGCCTTTCAGGATGACCCCGCTCTTCGGGTCGAAGGGGTCGCCGTCGAACTCCGTGATCTTGGGTTCCCAGACATACTCCCGGGGTTGTTGGATCCGCGATTGCGCCCTCGCCAGGTTTTGGGCCATCTCGAGGTCCTGGTCAGCATAGTTCGGGGAATACGAGCCTCCATAAGCGGGGGAGGTCATGGACGCCGGCGGGGAAGCACTTCCCGCGCAGCCGTGGTTCTCGGGGAGCCGGTGGGACGCGCAGAACGACTTCCCGCAATGGCGGCACGGGAAGAGCATGTAACTGCCCTCGCCACACTGTTCGCAAGTTTTTGATACCATGCCGGATATCGACCCCCGGATCGGTTGATCTGTTCTTCTCAATGAAACTTTTCGCAAATAAAGTCCTTGCTTGTGGAAACTCGTAAGCATTACAACGCGATGGACTCGGTTTGGGAGAAGTTTGCTTTCACGAGGAAGTACGCGAGCATCTCGAACACCTCCTCCACGTTCGACCCGTTCTTGGCGCTCGTTTCGATGTAGGAGAGGTTCAGCTCCTTGGCTAACGCCTCCGCATCTGTTTGGGATACCTCGCGTGCATCGACGAGGTCCACCTTGTTCCCGACGAGTACGATGGGGATTGGCTTTCCCACGATCTGGAACTCGAGCATCCAAGCCTTCACGTGCTCGAACGTTACTTTCCGGGTGACGTCAAACACGATGATGCCCGCAGCGGCGTTCGCGAAGTAACTCTTCCTCGCGCGCTTGAATAGGTCCTGGCCAGCGAGGTCCCAGATGCTGAACTGGCAGACCACGTCCTCGCCACGCAGCTTGTATTCCTTTTTCATGATGTTGGCGCCGATCGTGGCCAGGTAATCCTCGTTGAATTTTTCCTCGACAAATTTTTGAACGAGTGTCGTCTTCCCGACTGCCCCGTCTCCCGCGATCACTAGCTTGAAGACGTAATCCCCCGGCTCGAACTTCATCTGCTTGATCTTGCCATCCTTCATAGGCTCCATTTCCTTTCTCGGAACCCCGAGGTTGATCATGGGAATGTCCGCGCCAACCGTCCGGTTATCAAAGAGCCGGGAAATTTTTTCCGCGCAGATGTATGCGTATGGGTAGATGTCGTCCAGGTTAGCATAAAAGTCTGCGACTGTCACGAGGAGGGAATAGCTGCCGGCTTCCAGGAACACGAGGCGGTAGTTGTCCGTGTCGAACGTGCCGCTGCCGAACGTTCCGGTCTTGAATTCCTTCGTGATCTTTTTCAAGATCGGTTCAACGACGGCACTGATACCCGATAGGAGGTCCTCGTCGACGTTCGTTTTTTTCTTCTTTGCCTTGGAACTGATCACGAGCCCGTCCCTATCGACCACTAGGGCAGAAATTAGATTGGGGGTCCTACTCAAGTATGATTCCAAAAGCATTTCCAGTTTTTTCACGTCGATCGACATAATTCCCCCGCTTCGGACAATAATCGGGATGATTGGCGCGAGAACGCAATGAAACAGCCTTTTATGTCGGGATCCGGTTCACGACCCACTGGCAGAAATCAAGGTTCTCGTCGTCAATCATGCATAGCGTTTCTTGTACTTTTGCCTTGTAATAAATGTACTCGGCGAAGCCGGTTATGTATCCGGTGATGAAGAAATCGATGAACTTGGAGGGGATTTCCAAGGTTTTCGACACGTTGTGCATGAGTTGGAAGATGATCTGGTCGTCCGTCACGTCCCTCACGACCATCTGTCCCCATCCCGTGGTGCTGAAAAGATCGGAGAAAAGCTCGGTTATTTCCTTGATATTTTTCGGTTTGAGTTCGAAGTCCCATTTCTCGATCATGGTACGTCCGAGCTTTTTGCCGAGGAATACGAGCAAAGGTTCCGCACCCTCTCCGTAAATAGACGAAAGCAAGCCAATGATGGACGGAGGGAATAAAACAACCCGCTCGTCAAATAGGCGGATCACACCGTTCGTGTACTCGAGCCCCTTCAGCTTGAGCGATTTCATTGCGTAACAACCCCCTCAATCTTCAATTCAAATGTCGAATGTGTGATTCCTTGGGTCTTCCATGCTACCTCGGTTTCTATACCATTGGCCTTGCGACCGATGTATTCAAGGATGCCGAGGAATATCCCAAGATAGATGTTACTGATGATTTCTTGATTTTCTTCGAGATGCTCGTAAAGAGGATTTTCCACCCTGACCTGGAAGCCGATATCGTCTTGGTAATTTTGCAAGCTCAAGATGCCGAAGCCAAGCATCTCCAGGGTTCTAAAAGATTTTTCGAGCAGCTCGGCGTTCGTCTTTGGCGATTCATCCTTGTAGACGACCTCAGCAACGTTTCGACCGACCGTCTTTCCTATCCAGGTGATAATGTCCTTGTTCCCCTGTCCTATCAGATCCCCCATCTGCGCCAGATCGGTTGGACGCAATACCACTAGTGAGAAATTGGTCTTCTTGTAGATGATATGGGAATCAGCATCAATGCTAATGTTTTTCAAACCTTTCTGAACGCCTATTTTTTTCAACATGGACGATGCAACTGGCTTTTTTGTATGGGATCAGAGGCCGGGATTGGATTGCCCGAGCAACTATATATTGGCGCTATGTCTTCAAATATGTATTTCCATTGGTGGTGGAATATAAATAAGGTTCCATCTGCGAGCCGCGAGAGAAATGCAAGCAATATTCCTCGCTATTCTTGATGCGATGAATCCAACGGATCCCATTAGATTCGGGAGATTCACGCGCAGTTTCTCATATATACCGATCATCATCTCTTATTTCTCCGCACGATACGCCAAATCGTCGCGTTTAAATCAAGTAGAACATTTTTGTCATCGACTACTATACTGGTGACTTTCATGGGACATCGGAAGAAAAGTGCACCACGTCACGGATCTTTGGCCTACCTTCCACGGAAGCGCGCCAAGACAATAAAAGGCAAGATCAAGCACTGGCCGGAATCGAGCGAGACGGGGCTGCTCGGGTTCGGTGGGTTCAAGGCAGGGATGACCCACGTCGCGTATATCGAAAATGATAAAAACAGCCCATATAAAGACCAGGAAATTTTTTGTCCCGTGACGATCCTTGATGCCCCGCCCCTTTTCATGTACGGTATCCGCGTATACAAGAGAACCATGGAAGGACTGCGGGCCATCGCAGAAGCTCACGCTGATAGCGTGAAGGATAACAAGTACCTTGCCCGGAAAATCGCACTGCCCAAGGAAATAAAAGCTTCCGAGCAATTGGCGAAATTGGACGAAATAGTCTCCAACGAGGAAGGTCTCGAGATCCGTGGCCTTTTTGCATCCCAACCTCACTTGAGCGCACTTTCTCGGAAAAAACCCGACTTATTGGAGATAAAGATCGGCGGGAACAAGATCTCGGATTCTTTCCAATATGCGAAAGATCACTTCGGCAAGCCGGTTCGCGCCTTCGATGTTCTGAAGGCCGGACAGGTCGTGGATGTTGCTGCGGTCTCGAAGGGAAAGGGTACGCAAGGCCCTATCAAGAGGTTCCGGGTGCACAAGGTTCAGCACAAGTCACGCAAGGCCGTGCGGAAGGTCGGTTGCTTGGGACCCGAAACCCCGTCGCGCATCTGCTGGACCGCACCTCGTGGTGGCCAGATGGGCTTTCATCAACGAACCGAGTACAACAAGCAAATAATTAAAATCAGCGAGAAAGGCGAGGAAATCAACCCGCAAGGAGGTCTGATAAGATACGGGCTGGTGAAAGGAGATTATATCCTGATCAAGGGTAGTGTTCCGGGTGCCAAAAAGCGCTTCGTCCGATTGCGTGCTTCTATCCGCGGCGTCAAGGACATCGCCGCACCAGAGATCACTTACGTGAACGTTTTAAGCCAGCAAATGAAGTAAAAAGGTGATTGATCATGAATGGCCAAGTACGTGATATCGAAGGCAATATCAAGAAAAATATCAAGCTCGGGAGCGTGTTCGACGCGCCATATCGCCCGGACTTGATCTCCAGGGTTGTTGCAGCATCCCAAAGTATCCAAAAACAAGTTCAAGGAAGAAATCCCATGGCTGGGAAACGCACGTCGGCGGTCTCGCTTGGTGTTGGCCGAGCACAAGCGCGGGTTCCCCGTGTGAAAGGTGCCGGAACACGCACGGCTGGTGCAGGCATTTTCGCGCCTATGACGGTTGGCGGGAGGTTGGCACAACCCCCGAGAACCAACAAGGTACTTTTCAAGAAGATAAACAAGAAAGAGAAGGCCATCGCTCTTGATTCAGCAATAGCCGCGACGACCAACATTCGATTGGTGAAAAACAGAGGGCATATCGTTGACGGATTAGAGACGCCGCTCTTGATCTTCGATGACAAGATCCAAACTATAAAGCGAACAAGGACACTTGTTGATCTGCTCGATAAAGTTGGATTGGCCAAGGAACTTGAACGCGCAAGGAACCGCCACATCAGGGCCGGCAAGGAAAAACGCCGCGGGTTGAAATACAAGGGTTGCAAAGGCCCTTTAATCGTTGCCGAGAGGCTTGGCATAGATAATGCTGCCCGGAACATCCCGGGCGTTGACGTGGTCCCGTTAGGGAAGCTCTGCGTCGAGCATCTTGCTCCGGGTGGGCAAGCCGGGCGCCTCGTGATATGGTCCGAATCGGCAATCAACGCCCTTAATGAGAGGAGGTAATCACCATGGATCCGACAGAAATCTTGATCCGGCCGGTCATTACGGAAAGCACGTTCAATCTCATCGAAAACGAGAACAAACTCGTGTTCATCGTTGACAAGAAGGCCAACAAGAAAATGATCAAAGAAGCAATAGAGAAAACGTATTCTGTCAAGTGCAGGAAGATCAACACCGTGGTTACCCCACGGGGAGAGAAAAAAGCATTTATCCGCTTGGATCCGGCCAATCCCGCGTCCGAAATAGCGAACAAGATGGGCATCTTCTGATCTACTCTCATTTGTGGAATGCTTGAGATCCCTCCTTTTTTTATAACACCAGTCTCGAAAATCTCTTGGGAACGCTATTGCGCAGGCTAGCGATGCGCTCTTTCATGCCATCATAGCTCCTATTCACCCTTGATAAATGGCGGATGAAGGCCAGCTTATATGCGATGGATGAGGCACCTTCCCCGGACACCAAATGCATATAATAATCGTTGATCTTATCTCGAACATATGTTAATTCCGAGATCAAGTCTAAATGCCTGGAGGGATCCACGATCGACGGAAGAATGGAGTGATCCACGTCATGATACCACCAGTCTTTTGAGTAGAAAACGCTTCCTAGGACATCCTCGAAAAATTTTGCATTCTGGAATACTGGCGTGCCTGGATAAATGCGAAACAAGGAGAACTTCAGTAATGTGGAATCCAATTTCGACGATAATCTCTCGAGATAAGCAAATGTCTCGTCGATTGTTTGTTTTGTTTCGCCAGGAAATCCTACAAGGACATTGATAACCAGTTCTCGACCAGAATGGAAAAAAGCATCGATGACCCGGCTCATATTTTGTATGTAGCGCGTAGGATCCGCTGTTTTATTCATGAGAGCGAGTTGCTGGGGAGAAGCATTTTCAAACCCTACAGTCAAATCGAATTTACTTCTAATCAAGGCTTGTAATTTTTCATCATTCAAGATATCGATATGCGCTTCAACTTTAACCTTGTAAGGCCGGTTTTTCCTCTGCATCAACGCCGTGATCTTATCAAACCATTTCCGATTCCCGCCAAATAGTGAATCCACGATGGTTATGCGATTCGGGTCATAAGTTTCGAGGATCTCGAGCTGCGCGACTGCCTTGCCTGGAGAGAGAACACGATATCGCTTCAACCCGCATGTGCCCTCGCGTGAAATGCAAAAGCTACAATCAAATATGCATCCCCGTGAAAAATATACGGGTAGGTCGGAAAAATCCATCTTTTTTTTATACTTCTCGAAAAGACCCAGAGAGATGGGAGGAATTTTATCAAGCTCATCGATTTGCATTCCCTCCACCACCCGCGGCGAAGAGACGACGCCGCTTCCACTCGCCAATATTTGATACAGCGAAATCTCTCCCTCGCCACGAATCACGTAATCTATCGGCGAGCCGGGGAAGGTGAAATCCTCTGGACATATGGTTGGATGGAAACCTCCGATGATGATGGCGATATCCTTGCTTATTTTCTTGACAATGCGAGCTATTGCAATCGATGGGAGGTAATGACAGCTATAACAAGTGATGCCAACATAACCGAATCTTCCCTCGTTTACCACGCTCGCCAGGGTGGTTTCTGCATCCTTCATATCTTCGATTCGAAAGTCTAGGTATCCGATCTCGATCCCAGGGATCTTTTTGCGCAAATAAGATTCGAGATAAAGAAAGCTGATCTCGGGGGAAATCGTTGATCCGCTTAGTAAGTTCGATTCTAGACCACGACTGGTTTCATATGTTATCGGGGGATAGATAAATAAGATGTTCATCGGTAGCATAGACGATGCCTCTTTTTCCATAGATCTATTATCAATATAATGCATAAAACGGCGAAAATGTGAATGCTGATGGTGCCCGCATGTATTTTAAAGTTCCCGATGAGGGGCACGATCGAGACGACCTTGCCAATGATCGACTCTACCGGCACAGGAACCGGATCCGAAGAATTCAATTCGATCAGGCTGTAAGCGGGGCTTGTCCAATTTATATACTTGATACAGCCATCAGCATAGGGGTTATTGTCACCTTTAGTTATAAAATAAATTTTATTACCGATCACGCGTTTATCGATTGCGCGATGAATTATGGGTATCCTACCATCTAGATGGGCATAAAAAGAAGATGGTACCCCGTTATCAACGAAGATTGAATAGTTTTCAATAACCAAAATGTCACCATCATTACCGAACTTGATTTCATCGGGATCAAAGTCGTGATCGACGAAAACAACATCACCAATATGCAAAGCCGGCTCCATAGATTCCGACATAATTACATACGGCGAACACGTGCTGGAAATGATCATTATCGCCGAAAAGATAGAAAAGAAGATGATAGAACAAGAAAAGATAACTCGCAAGAGGGATCTCCTCCCGTTTTTATCCACGAGCTATCACCCGTGCAATTATCAAGGCTTTTCGTTGCACTATCCTGAGTTTTGAAAACAGAAACTTGTCATAGAAAGTCTCGAGCTCAGAAGCCGTAGTCACGTTTACCTTGGTATAATAATGCCGTTCCGGGAATTGATCGTGGATGAAAGGCGATATCAACGACCTTCTTAACTCGGTGTATGTTCCTAGCGCGCCGCTCGTTTGTTCATCGAGAACCCCGCCCACCAGATGGAAGAGAACGCGTGCTTCGATAAAATACCAGAAAGCCCGTATAAACATAAACGCTTGCTCGGAACTTGAGAAGACACATTCCAACACGTAAGGATACATTAATACATCTCGATCTTTGTCATCCTTTCGTTTAACAAAGAAATCTAGATGGCCAGGGATTTTATCGATTTTACTATCATCTATAGAAGCATTGATGTTCCCGGAGACAAAACCCGTTAATATTTGACTGTCGTTCAAGCGTCTGATATGTTCCACTTTGCATGGTGTCTGCCACACGTTAAAACCAAGAAGAGTCCTCGTGTTCTGCGGCAAGCCGTCATTGCTGATGTTGTTAAAATAGGTGGAATTGAAGAATTGCTCCGTGAGTTTTGAAAGAGCTTCCCGTCCTGCATCAGATTCGATTGCCTTCGTAATCACCTTTCCAAGGAAAGGACCCATGCCGCACATGTATTTTTTCCGATATTTCTCAAGAACGAGTGCCGCTTCTTGGCGTTCCGTAGCAGAAAGCAATTCATCAAGCATATCTTTCTTTTTCATTTACTTTTATAAAATCCCCGGAAGTCGAGTACGTGAAAAAGTTGAAGAAGTCCGTGATCACCTTTCCAAGAAGGGTTTCCTTTCGCATCCTTACGATGTGGATTCGGCCGAAGAATTTTTCTTCCAGGAGGTCTTTTTGCCTCAGATACAAGATATTTTTAAGTATTTCAGTATGATTAGAAGCGGTTTCTTTCACGAGGGCAGAGATGTTAATTTCTCCATATCGGGCAAGTATCTTCAATATTTTGATCCGTAGCCGACTACATAACAATTCTTCCACGTCCACGTCTAGCCATTGGTTTTTCACGCTGGTTTCCAACATGTACTATACCATCCGAAGTTGTTTAAGTAGTTCGGACGCTAGCTCTTGAGCAGGCATGTTATCTATGCTTACCGTAGAGTCATCCCCTTTTTTCCTCGACGTGGGAGGCGTGATGGTGATGTATTCGAGTTGTTTAAGCCGCGTGACGATGAAATAAAGCTGTGATTTCTTCACCAGGTCGCATCCCAATTCCTCGCAAATCACGTTGTATTCTTGCTTGAGCTCGCTCATCGTTGCCGTGCTAGATTTGGAAGCAATTAAAGCACGGCATATAGCGAGCAAGACGATCTTTTCATTTTGAGTAATGCTTTTCAAGGACTTCAGATCAATATTCTCTCTGGTACAATCTTGAGCGTGCCGGATGCATTCTGGCGTGATCTTGGAGAGACCGTGGCGGTCCGCATATTTTCCGGCTTTATACAAGATCTCGAGGGAATATCGCATGTCCCCATTCCTTGCGGCGATTTTAGAGATGAAATGCAGGATGTCATCCGAATACGCGTCTTCTTGAAGCGCGATACCAGCCCGCGCGCGCAAGATGTCGAATATTTGATCATGCGTGTAAGGTGTGAAAGAGACGATGTTATATTGGAACGACGATATCGTGCTCAAATCGAGGTTATGAATGAAGGTCATGTTCTTTTCGATGCCGATGAGCGAGACGCGCGAGGTCCCATCTGTCGAGTCGTCGTTCAACCTATTCAGCATATAGATTAAATTATCCTGTTTAATGTTCAAGAAATTCATTTCATCGAGGGTCAGAATGATGTGCATATCCCTAGAATCCAATAATTTCTTCAGCAAGGATAACAACTCGTAAATAGAATATCCTTTCTCGGGAACATCACTACACAAAGTACCAATTATTTTCTTGATGATGAGATAATTTGATTTGTTCAAACGACAGTTAATGTGGATGTATTTAATGTTCTTGTCGAAATTTTTTGCAATTCCTTCGATCGAGAGTCCGAAACTCTTGCTCAAGGCGGTCTTCCCGGCACCATTTGGGCCGGTGATTATCGCGTTTTTCGATGAGAAGTGGCTG
The DNA here is from genome assembly GCA_030587475.1 of Candidatus Sigynarchaeum calidifontis. GTDB lineage: Archaea > Asgardarchaeota > Lokiarchaeia > Sigyniarchaeales > Sigyniarchaeaceae > Sigyniarchaeum > Sigyniarchaeum tengchongense. The sequence goes on along the minus strand of JAUQYZ010000031.1, from coordinate 75,539 downwards.
GATTTTAGCAAGGGGAGAAATATCTGAGCCAATTGCCGGATCTCCTCGTCCCGATGAATGAGCTTCTCTGGAATGAAATCGACACCTAGCTTCGATTCGTCAATGAAGACGCTTTTACGATCGAGTTCCTCTTTGATGAACGATATCATGGGGCAAGCACCGTGATCGCCATTTCACCACATGCATCGACATGGGGAGATGCAAGTACCTGGTTTGGACTCGGCCGTTTTTAAAAGGACGGGCACTAAAGAATTTGTGAAAAAAAAAATATCGCACGTTCCGGGGATGGAATTAGGCCAAACGCCGATCAATCCTGGAATTTTGGCAAGTTATCCACGTCCAACAACGATACTCTTTTATTTACGAGGGAGCCATTGGTAGTACCAACGAACTTGCTCTCGACTGGACCGAGCATCTGCGGGGATTTCACGCCGGTAATGAGCATCATGACGCGCAGGGTGCCATCGAGTTTCGGGTCCACGCGGGCGCCCCAGATAACCATTGCGTTTGGATCCATCTTCTGCTTGACGATATCCGTTACGGCGGTCACCTCGCGAAGCGTCATCGATCTCCCGCCCGTAACGTGGATCAAGGCACCTTTCGCACCCGTGATGTCAACCTCCAGCAATGGGGAGCTGAAGGCATCGTTTATGGCTTTTTGTGCCTTGTTCTGCGGATCATCAGATTCTCCAATACCGACGATCGTCACGCCGCCTGAACACAACGCTGTCCGGACGTCGGCATAGTCCAAATTGATTAATGAAGGTAAAGCAATCGTTTCAGTTATGCCTTTTACCATCGTAGCTAGGATTTCATCGGCTATGCTGAACGCGTCCTCAATGGGGAGATCCGGGGCAATCTCGAGGAGCTTGTTGTTGTCAATGACGACCAGGGTGTCAACGTTCTCGCGTAATGAACGGATCGCCTCCTTCGCTTTTTCAACACGAATTCCCTCCGACTTGAACGGCAGGGTGACGACGCCGACGACGATAGCGCCGGTACTCTTTGCTATCTCGCCTATGATAGGCGCGCTGCCCGACCCCGTTCCACCGCCCTCTCCACACGTGATAAAGACAAGATCCGATCCATCAATTTCCGCCTTCAAGAGCGCTCTGGACTCCTCGGCTGCGGCTGCACCGACCTCTGGATGGCCCCCTGCCCCGAGACCGCGCGTGATTTTTTCACCGATCAACACCTTCTTATGGGCCTTGATGAACTCGAGATGTTGCTGGTCGGTGTTGACTGCTATGCATTCGGCTCCACGGATGCCAATTTTCATCATCCTGTCGACTGTGTTATTTCCGGCACCACCTGCTCCGATGATGAGTATCTTGGCCAAGCCAATGGGGGTTTTCGGGCGCTCAATATCCCGCTTGTGGACAATAGCTTGTTCGATCAAGCTCTTCATCCATTTTCACCAATGCTTATGTCGTCTGGGTGGTGTTAATAGATGAATGACACCGGCGTATTTCGACTTTATATCCAGGCGGGGTTAATTGGCGCTCGCCGGTCAAGCAAGGGTAATGGTGAACTGATCCTTGGACAAAAAGCCTTGACGTATCCTCTTCACGCACTTGATGCTGAGTATCACGCCAAAGACTGCACCAAGAAGAAAGATGATGGCCATCCATGCTTGCATCGTAACGTTGCCTGTCCCGTCGACTATGGCAACCACGCGAAACGAAACCGTCGCGGACAGTTCCTGGCTCACGAGGGTTGCATCGATCACGACGTGCACGTACACGGTCATTCCCGCTTGGAGGGCGTGCGCGGGTATCGGGCATGTTACTATACCACCCGACCGGATAATGCTGAGATGTTCCTGGATCACGCCACGATCTCCGGTGAAAAATTCCAGTTCTGCGAGCCTTCCAGAAAAGAATTCGACGTCCCCATCTACGAGAATGGACATTGAGATCTCGTTTTCCACGTTGGTATGGAGGATTAATCCGGACGAGACGTTATTTAATCGAAGGGACGGCGTCATTCGCGTGAAAAAATTGGCCAGGGAGAAGGCCTTTGTCGATTCCTTGAAGGTCAGGTTTGCAAGAGCCTTGACCACGACCTGGACGTGCTCTAGATCACGCAGCATCCCCTCCGAAAGGGGCATCGTCGCACAGCCATTTTCATCGGTGATGCAGACCAACACGGATAATGAACCGCCGGTTGTCTCGTTGACGATTTCTATACGTGCAGGGTGATAGGGAACGGGGGTCATGGCCTGCTTCACGTTGAGCTGGAAGCGGATGTCGCCGATGCCGGCTTCGATGAGCTCGCCTTGATTCGCTAAATAGATGTCGATCTCTTTTCGAATCACTTGATCGCCCAACGAGATGGATACTTGCTTGCTCTTGAAGAAAAAATTGCCCTCGAACCAGAGATCGAGAAAAAGATATTCGATGATGGGCGTAAAGGACGCGTCGAGACCGATGGATATTGGTGCCCCGAGGAACGCGAACGCTGAACCGTTCTGGAGCCTCGTTCCCGTCGTGTTCGATACCGTCCACTCGTAATAGAGAGGAAAATCGAGGACGCTGCTCCAATTGGCGGACATCCCGACATCGAGGTTCACCCCGATAGAAACGGCGTTGCCGTCATATGTCTCCGTTAGATTGTGGTAATACAAGAGAAAGTCCGTCCGGTTAACGATGGCCTCCATATTGGTTTCGATGGTTATGGGCTCGATCAAGGTCGTCGCGTGGTTCGTGACCCGAATCCGTTCTCCTTCCAGAAAGATCAGATATTCATCCTCAATGATCACGTCGAGAAAGCCTCGCGTGTCGACATGGAAATCGGCTTCATGCAAGCGGGAATTTGCCACGTCGAAAATCTCGCAAGAGAAGCAGAGGTTCGGGTGGTGGAAAGAAGGGTCCTGGACGCTCGTCACGTGATAGCTCGCGTTCAGGTGATCCATGCGCCCGTTCGACTCGTTCTTGAAGGTGTACGAGGAGAGAGAGACGTTCACCTGCTCGGGCAGAACCCGGATCGTGAAGTTTGATAACTGGTTCACACCAAGAATGCCATTATCAACTATTTTCAAGGCAACCTCCACTCGGCCGTATTCCCTGTAATTTGCTAGCGTCCATTCTTCCGGGACGAGGGGGCAAAACCAGACCCTGTTGTTGTTGGAACCACTTTCTGTGAATAATGCGCTGCTGCGCACGAGGCTCGCGTTGTTGTACAAGGAGATTTGCATCCAACCGGTTTGAGTCGCATTTAGATCATACAACATCTTCCATGTAACGTTTATTTCCAGGGATGTCCGGAGCCTTGCCTCGACGATGGCACCGGGATGGCTGGTGAGATCCTGGCCGTTTATCATGACCGAGACCAAGGATGCCTCTAGCCCGCTCGCCCGCCTCGCCATGCTATTGAAAAGGCACGCTGTTCCGAGAGCAAGGATTAAAAGAACCAATCCTTCAGTTCTCGTGATCTTCGACATCGTTCCAAGAATTTTACGGGATCATTTAAACACCACTAGGATCTTCGAATATTACCTACATTACCTACAAAAAACAAGGACTGCGTGATATAATGGGAAAAGTTCGGCCGGATTTCATCAAGCGGGTCGCTAGAGAACTGGTCGCGAAGGAACCCAAGCTCTACTCGACCATCTTCGACGAGAACAAGCAGATCTTGAACCAGATCACGAACATCAAGACGAAAAGGCTCAGGAACAGGATCGCGGGATATATAACGAGCATGATCAAGTTGAAGTCAAGGCAAGTATAGGCACCGAAAACCCGTTCTGATACATCCACTACCAAAGCCTCGTTGGTGTAGCTGGCCCAGCATGCAAAAAAAAATCATTTTGAATTTTTCATGAAAGGCTCTCACCCTTGCGACACGGGTTCAAATCCCGTACGAGGCACATTCCATTCCAACAAGGATCGTGGGCAGCCGGTTTGTATCGCTAGTGGATGGACGGTTCGATTCGAGTAAACCCAAAAACGCCTTCGACCGGGCTTCTAATACGCTTCTCGTGCTAGGCATCGAGCGGATGATGTAGGGAAAACAATAAAATGCGGCGGGTGATTATCGGCCTTGAAAAGCCATCTCTAGATTGACGAGACACTACCCCAAGCTGAAAACCCATGAAGAATCGACCGATCATCGGCGGAAATTGGAAAATGCAAAAGACTATTGCCGAGAGCAAATCTTTCATCGAAGAATTCTTGCAAAAGATCGAGGATTTACCTGAAATGGTCGATATCGTGATATTTCCCCCGTTTATCTCTATACGCGCCGTTTCTGAAGCCTTGAAAGGTAAAAAGATCTACACGGGGGGCCAGAACATGTACTTCGAGGAAAAGGGCGCTTTCACGGGCGAGATCTCGGCAAGCATGCTGCTTGATGCGGGAGCATCCTACGTGATCCTCGGACACTCGGAACGAAGGGCGCTGTTCAAGGAAACCAGCGAGTTCATCTCCAAGAAAGTGAAAATGGCCGTTATGAGGGGATTGAAGCCGATCCTCTGCATTGGCGAAACGAAGGACGAGAGAATCACGGGCAAGACTGAGATGGTATTGAAGGAACAACTAACGGGATCGTTGAACGGAATCAATAAGGATGAAATGTCCAGCATCGTCATCGCGTACGAGCCGGTCTGGGCAATAGGAACGGGATTGACCGCCACGCCGGCACAAGCACAAGATGCACATGCATACGTGCGAAAGCTGCTGGCCGAGATGTACGATCAAGGCGTTTCACGAACGACCAGGATCCAGTACGGGGGTAGCATCAAGCCAGAAAATGCCAAGGAGATTTTCTCACAGCCAGATGTCGACGGCGGGCTCGTGGGGGGTGCCTCCTTGGAGGCCAAATCCCTAGTCGACATCATCAAGGGGGCAATTAGTTGATTTCCCAGCTTCCATTCTCAAGGCAGCTCCACTTGGATCGTTTTGTTGTTAGATTGACACGTTCAGAACGAGTAGTAACCAGCGAAATAAAGAATGAAACTTGTCTCACGAGATCTAGAAACAACACGAGCAAGGATATCAATGGATAAGGTAAAACTAATCGAGATCACGGTATTGAGCAGGGGCGGGCAAGGAGGCATCCTTGGTAACAAGATCCTTGGCAAAGCCGCGTTCGTAGACGGCTTCAAGGACATCATGGCAATTCCGATCATCGGCGCCGAGAGGCGAGGTGCCCCGATCAAGGCATACTTGCGGATATCGAACAGCGTCATCAAACGGATAGATGCTATCACGAAGCCGGACTATGTCTTCGTCCTAGACGAGTCATTGTTAAAATACCCGGCCATACTATCATCCATTTCAAACACGACTGCCATTATCAACACGGAAAACGCCGGTAAATACACGTTCCCATCGTCCGTGACCGTTTTCGAGGTTCCTGCAACGAAGATTGCCATCGACTTGAAACTCATGGTTGCAGGTCAACCCGTCGTGAACGTCGCCATGATCGGCGCTTTTGCAAGGGCAAGCGGTCTAATCAAGCTAGAAAGCCTGAAAAAGGTGCTCGATGAGTTCTTCGGTAAAAAAGCCGACCTGAACTTCCAGGCCGCCAAGCAAGCTTATGAAAAAACCATAAAGGTGGGTAGTCGTGAATAAAAAAGTGAATAGAGGCAAGCAAATCAAACCCTTGCCTGCTTTTAAGAGCTCGGATGAATTGCCCCACATCCCCATCTCCCTGGGGGTGCCAGGAAGCATCGGCAAGACCGGGGAATGGCGCACGTTCAAACCCGTCATCGATCAAAAAATATGCAACAAATGCGGCTTCTGCTACACTTATTGCCCGGAGGGAACGATCTCTTTCGATAAAGAAAGTGGGCCGGCGATCGACTATGATTATTGCAAAGGTTGCGGGATCTGCGCCCATGAGTGCCCTAAAGGAGCTATCAATTTCAATCGGGAAAAACAAGGTGAGAACAACGAGTCTTGAGGACAAGGAAGAGACGCTGATCTTAACGGGCAATGAGGCTGCTGCATGGGCAGCAAGAAGGGCCAAGGTTCATGTCATAACGGCCTACCCGATAACCCCGCAAACCACCGTTATGGAAACGCTGTCTGAATTCGTGGACTCAGGCGCCATGAAAGCACAGTTCATCAGGGTGGAGAGTGAGCATACGGTCATGGCGGGGATGGTCGGTGCTTCCATGACCGGTGCACGCACCTTCACGGCGACCAGCGGCCAAGGGCTGCTATACATGGCAGAAATGGTGCACTGGGTTGCGGGATCCAGGTTACCAGTTGTCACGACGATTTCCTCTAGGGGAATCGCACCGCCGTGGAACATTTGGGTCGATTACAGTGACGTGCTCAGCATGAGGGATACCGGGTGGATGATCCAGTTCGGATCCACCCACCAGGAGATATTCGATTCGGTGATTATGAATTACAAGATCGCAGAAAATCCGGAAGTGATGCTCCCCGCTTTCGTTGCATTTGGAGGCTTCTCTCAATCTCACACTTCGAAGCCGGTCATTATCACGTCGCAAAAGGATGTTGATGCATTCTTACCCCCGGTACCTCCAAACGGGTGGCAACACGTGTACCTGGACCCAGATAGGCCGATCGTCCACGGAAATCTCGTCATGCCAAATCAAGAATACATGGAATTCCGGTTCAAGATTCACGATACCATGACCAAAACAATCCCGATAATAAAAAAGGTCATCCAAGAATTTGGCAAACAATTTGGCAGGAATTATCAAGGCTTGATCGAGCCCTACCGCTGCGATGATGCAGAGTTCATCGTGATATCGGTCGGCGCGCTATCCGAGCAAGTCCAGATCGCCGTGGACCTGTTAAGGGATCGAGGGATAAAGGCTGGCTCGATCAAGTTGCGTTACTTCCGGCCGTTCCCCGTTCAAGATTTTCTCGATCTCTTGAAAGGAAAGAAAATCAAGGGGATAACAGTTGCCGACCGGAGCATCGCCTATGGATCCCCGACGGGAGGCCACCTGAGTACGGAGTTCTATTCAGTCTTGCAGAAGCTTGGTAGCAACATTACCTATCTCCCGGCAGTGTGGGGTCTGGGAGGAAGGGATGTGACGATCGATGACCAGGTGAGCGTCTTGGAGGACTTGATCGCCTTTCATGAAACCAACACTATCAAGCCAGGGAAGAATAAGTTCGTGAACGGAACCTTATGGGTGAACATTAAATAGGAGATGAAGAGCATGTCCATAAAAGAGATGTTGAGCGAAGAATACTCGGATGAATTCCTGTGTTGTGGCAATTCCGCGTGCGCGGGATGCACGAGCGAGCTCGCTCTGCGGTGGGCATTAAAGGCGCTTGGGCCCAAAACCGTGGTCGTGGCTCCTGCAAGTTGCACGAATGTATATATCGGCTTGTGGCCTGCTGCATCTCCAAATGTCCCGTTTATAAATATGGCATTTGCAGCAGGCGCTGCTGCTGCTGCAGGTATCGTTGCAGGATATGAAGCACTTGGCAAGAAGGATATCACCGTCATGACGTGGGCCGGAGACGGCGGTACCGTGGACATCGGTGTCCAGGCGCTGAGTGGAGCAATTGAACGGGAGACAAACTTCATCTACGCGTGTTATGATAACGAGATATATGCCAACACGGGCACACAGCGAAGCGGTTCGACGCCGTTTGCGGCGATCACCACGACGACGCCATTTGGAAAGAAAGAAATGAAAAAGGACATCGCCAAGATCGTCGCCGCTCATGACATCCCCTATGTTGGCGTCGTTAACGGCACTGATCCGCAAGACGTGTTCTCCACCTTCAAGAAGATCAAGGAGATAAAGGGCACGAGGTTCGTGCACATCCTATCACCGTGCCCCCCAGGCTGGCGTTATGATTCCGCCGAGACGATCGAGATCGGGCGGCTCGCGATCAAGTCGGGGATATGGATCATGTGGGAGCAGGAAAATGGCGTGTTCTCGCTGAAGAAAAATTCCAAGCGATATCTCGACAAGGCGAATAGAATACCTGTCAGCGAATATATCAAGAAGCAGGGACGCTTTTCGCTAGCCACCGATCAAGATATTCAAAAGATCCAGGACTGGGTGGATACCAACTGGGAGCTTGTCAATAAAAGAATTCAATGCGGCCAGTGAACCATGCACCGGTCTGTCTCGACGTGTTATCCCCCTTGTTTTTTTCCTTTCGCACATTCAGTTGCATAAACTTGTTTAATATCGGGTGGGAAGAGAGAAACAAATGGAAAAGAGCGCCTGTCGTGATATCCTGGATGCGTACTGCAGTTCAGTTCGCGTGCAGCAAGAGATCAAAGATCGATACCTGGAAGTCCTCGATCAGAAATGGGACAAGATTTTGGAAGGCATCCAGGGAAGTAATACGTATAAATACGTCTTCCTTCCATCAGGTTTGCAATTTTGGCTGATCATCGGGAGGACGGACGAGTATTTGCTTCTACCCCCCCATTATTGCTCTTGCTATGACTTCTACTTCAATGCTGTATCGAAAAAAAAGGAAATCTGTTGTTATCACGTAATCACGCAGATAATCTGCCAGAGATCCAACCGATTTTTGACAATCTACAAGGAAGATGGCATGTATCTGGAGTATTTACAAGATCTACTAGAGCACGATCAGAATTAATGCCCGCGTTGTGCTAAAAAGTAACTGGACATATATATTTCAGTCCAGGGCGATGGCCGGCTTTAAAATTGCATAAAGGAGCATCCCATAAATTTTTAAGAACATTATACTTTGATTCTATGAAGGTGCCACGGATTATGCCCCCGATTGCTCTTCTCTTGAACTTGTTTCAAGTCAATCTCCAGCAATTCGAATACATCATTATGACGTTGGGGATTGTTCTGTTCATAATTATCTTGGTTTATATCGGTCTTTCTACGGGCCAGGAAGAAAACGAATGAACCGGCGTGTTGATCTAATCCTTGAAGACGCGTGAAAAAGATTTATCCATTTTAAACGAGCTTTTAAAGAATTCAAGAAATCCATTCATCCAGCTTAGTAAGGCGACAAATATCGCCGATACCACGATCCATTTTCGCGTGAACAAACTTAAGGAGCAAAATGTCATCAAGAGATTCACCATTGAACTTGATCTGGATAAGGTAGGCCTCCAGTACAAGGCGCTCATCATATGCAAAATTGGACCACACATTTTCGAAGAGAGCGTGAATCGTGCCAAGGATCTGGTGGAAAAATTAAGGATGGACAAGCGGATCGGTTTCCTTGCCCTTTCCGAAGACAAGAAAACCATTATAGCCTTGTTCGTAACTGATAACAAGGAATCCTTTAACACGATTTTAAAGAACTTCCAAACAAATCCGGATATCGTGGAAACCCAGATTATCTACCTCGATAGCGTCGAGAAATTCTTCATCCACGAGATCTGATTGCGCTGCTATCCGAAGATGGTGCCGTTCGTTAGGTCATTTAGCAAGTTTGTGGTGTTGTCCAGGATGGTCAGGATGACGGAAATAAGTATCAAGAGAGCCGCGATAGAAACGCCGATGATCAAGCCCTCCTCGACCACAGGTCCAAAATTCAACCGGAGATAATCCGATACATCCCTTATGCCCAAGATACGGATCAATTTTTTCATGCTTTCACCTCGAATCTTGTTAGATCTCCAGCTTGAAATTTGGGAATATGTGGCTCATCATCTCGCAGAATGCTTCCTTCACACCAATACCCTCAATTGCGATGGACGGGATGATCTTGATGTTCTGATTCTTTGAGATCTTCAACTCGTCACGCAGTAAATTATCCGAAATCTTGTCCTCGATATCATATTTGTTCATGCAAATAATGATGGGGATTTGCTTGATCTTGTCAGAAAAGAATCGCCGCAGTTCATTCCACGAGTTTTTGTTGTATTGAAGCAAATTGCGTTGTGAGTCCACGATGAATATGACACCGTCGACACCGCAAAGTGTCGCAGGCCTGGTGCTCTGATAAAAATCTTGGCCGGTGGTTGAATACAAGTAAATTTTTATCGTCCATTCGAGGCCTTTGAAATCCAGTGTCCCAAAATCAAAAAAAAGCGTTCTGCCAGTAGTGGTCTCGATTGACTTCAGGTTTGAATCCTTGTTCATCGACTTGAACAAGGCTTTCAAGCTTGTAGTCTTTCCCGACATAGCCGGGCCATAATAAACGATTTTTGTTTGCACCACTTTTCCATTGTAATTAATCATCATTATGGTTACCCCCAAAGACTATCAAGGTGATCGCCGAGAATTGAAAGACGGCTGTCATCAATTAATCCATTGAAACACTCGCCCCATTCAGCTTGGACGAAATCCAAGAAGCGTGACGTGTTTACATCGTCGTACGAAATTGCATCGAAAAAGGTTTTTTTCCCGATCTTCACTGGTTGGAATTGATTTAAGAAATTCAGCCTCGTTAACAGGGCTAAGCCGCGTCGAGACGCTTGATAGAATTCCAGGATTTCTTTCTTGAACACGTTCTCCTTGATGATAGATTCCTCTTGCGTGAGGTCGACCACGCTTGCGATGATTGACGAGTTGATATCGCTATTCCCTTGAATCTTTTTATCCAACACGCGCTTGATGCGTTCCAGCGCGTGTTCCGTCTGAGAAAACGTCTTCTTGACAATCATCTTTTCCAAGCTCGTATCAAGCTTGTTATTATCTTCAGCATACAATTTCACGAATTCCAATTTGTTTTTTTCATCGAAATTGACAAATATCGAAACCGGACTTTTCTTCCGGATGCGAAGAGCCTTTTCATAGAATGCATCGACATCGCCGTTCATACACAACCCGATAACCCATCCCTTGATGTTTTCGATGTTCTTGAGAACCATGTCCTCTGAATTTATTGGCGAACGATAGATGATGCGATGGTTGTCATAATTCATCCGTTCTTCCTGGATTATGACCTCGTGCTCTTCCCTTTCGAGAAAATCCGTGCCAAAAATTACTTCTTTTCTTATGGGCATAAAATCGCACAATTCGATGAGAAGGTCGTCAAGAAAATCTTTATCTTTTCCACCAACTATCACGGGAATCCGGTCGAAAATGCATCGTAGGACAAGTGCAAAATCATTCGGCGGGAAAAGCGATAAGAGTTCCATCAAGTTCATGGCATATTCACCTAACGAATCAATAGCGGGCTGAACGCCTTGCCCGGCACCAGTTCAGACGGCTGTTGAGGCCGAGCTTTTTCATCAAGAACCTTTTGAATCAAGTCTAAATATTTCGGCAACAGCAACCGGATAAATCCAATCTTCTGCTCATTCCTGTAAACGAAGGAACTGAAGATGCCGGCATCAAAGCCCAATATAAAATGGAAATAGTGGTTACAATCGAGGAAGATAGAACTCGTGTTCATTTTTTTGAGCAACCAGGCATATCTCGATGCAGTATCGTACAGCGAGAAGGACATTGCCGTCTCGGCGTCTGGTGTCAGGTTGAAACCGGAGCGAGGTTGTATTGAATTCACGATATACCCGCCTTTGAATGAGACGCAAGAATAGATCAAGTCTGGCACGCATTTATTGAAACTCCACAAGATTTCCTCGCATTTTTGGAACGTGTCGAATCCCAGGCTCGTATCAAAGGATGCTATAGAGTTCAACTCGTCATTTTCCTGCTTTGAATTGAATTTGTTAAGTATGTACTCGATTTGCTTCTCGTTGAACTCCCGCAATGGTGGTTTGAAATCGCATTTGGATTTCAGGATTAAATCGTTTATGTTGTTCAATGTAGTTTGTGTCTTGATAAAAACGCTTCCAAGGTTCACGTTTGACAACGTGGTCAGAGCTATGAAATATTCTGCCCATTCCATGCTCGAACCCGCGCTTTGCTGGATGGCATACGCGCCATCGTGCAATGGAGCAATTAGGATTTTTGCTTTCGGACCTTCGATGACCATGTACTTCAGCCATACCCCGTGCAATGACAACCCGACATTATAAATCGCACTCGTAGCAGCAGAAACATGAAAAATCTCGTTCCTTGATAGCCATACACCTGATGAGGTTATTGGATTTCCATCCCTTTGTGTTAAAACAACGTTCTCGACGCCGTTAATCGATTTGATTGAATCAAGATGTGTTTTCACTTGTTCAACAAGTTCCATTCATAATCACAACGGGATAGTTCTTCGGTTCGATATCGGATCCCACCTTCCTATTTAAACAACCCCAAATACGAAGGGTTGGTAAGCAATTCCTGATTTGTTAGACAAAGTTGGACACGGCATGGATGATATCCTGGGTTATAGGCCTTGATTGGATGATGGATGGCATCATGGCATCGTGCGTGAGAATTGGCATCGCCGCGTCGATGCTGGGCGTGTGCACTATGACGATACGGCGATGGGATGCGTGCCATCGCTGGCGAGCGATGTGGTGAACGAGGTGCTCGCGGTCATAACCGTGGACAACGCGCTGGCAGCGATGTTCCCGAGCCGGTGTGTCCCGCGTGTTGTCACGACCGAGCACACGATCCCGGATCCCGAACGCGCGTTGCTTTGCCACTTTGCAAGAGGCAAACCATCCCGGTCGCCATCGATGATAGCCAGGTCTATCGCCTCGATTTCCGCAACGACGCGAGCACTGGCCGCGTGGCCGAGGCGACTGTGCGCTTCTCGCTCGAGTCGGGCAGGACATCAACGTTCCATCTCCGCGGGCTTGACCGTGTCGACCCCTTGTGAACTCGTGGCTTCGTGCCAGCACGTGGCACGATCTCTCGCAAGCCGGGTGGCGGGTTGCTGCTCCACTTGCCCTTCGAGAAGGCATGCACTATCGAAGCATTCCCTGCCGGCGTGGAAATCGGGCCGGTCGCGGGCGGCAGCAGCAGTATCGTCGCCGCGGGCACGGACCTCGGGCTGAAGCACCTCGCGTGGCTTTCCATTGGCGCGCGACCAAGCACATCTATGTAAAATGTCGTTCGCGTGCTCCGGATTCCGTGCTTCCCTGGCATATCATCCTCGTTGTCCTTTTTTTTTGAAAGGTATGCACGGGAATCAACGCGCACCGCATCGCTAACCGAATGCGTGGAAAAAACAAGGGGAATATTGACAAAGGGGAGATGATGGCGACGGGTGAATTGTTGAAAAACGATTGGATTTTAGATATACAAGACCTTCTCCTTTTCTTCCTTTGCGTTCAAGGTTTGCATAGCGTCGAGTTCAGTTTCGAGTTCCTTACGTTTTTTTTCGAGACTCTTACTCATATTTTCAACGTTTCTCCTTGAGAAATCGATGTTCAGAGAGAAGTTGAATAATGAATCTAGTACCTTGATCAATTTCATCGACGCGTTTAGATCGGTCATATTTTCATTGACCAAAGCCATGTTACTCGTTTCCGATAGCAGGACAATCCCATCGACACCATATTTAATCGAAGCTATGGACGGAATCAATCCATTTGCGCCAATAATGACACCTTTTGAAATTTCATAACAAATCTTCTTTTCGACCAATTTCTTGACATATTTTGCGGTCGTAGCCGTTACAAAGATTTTGGGATCGACAACGTGATTGGATTGAACAGGATAACCGCCAAGCGAAACAATAAACTTGATATTAAACCGTATGAGTAGCTGGACTACGTGATCCGAGAGTTCGTATATTTCTCTGGGATTCATAGGTTGCGCGTCGGCCGTGATGAAAAAAAGATCGTGCTGCTTGTTTTCATCCTTCCAGAAGAATACTTCAGTCTTGGGAGTCGAAATGATGCTCTGATCGATGATGACGCCCGCGGGATAACCGTAGAACAAGATATCGTACACTTTCGTGGCTCCAAAAAGGCCGATCAGCTGGTCAATCGCGAACTTGCCGATATCGGCCACGCCGGGCATGCCGATGACGGCAACGGGATCGTGCAGGTCTGAACCCGCTTCTATCTTAGAAACAACAATGGTTTGAATTGGTTTCATATGGCTGTCTCCGTATTGGATTTCAGTATTGTTTTCCATAATCGAGATATTAAACGGGGGTATGATGGAAGGAATGCTTGTACCGGCCTCCAAGGATTCCCCGGGTATTCCCGTGGAAATATTGAGACGAAATGACTGACGGACATCTCTAAGACGTGTCTGTTGGATGAGGCCGGCTCTGGGTTTGAATTGCGAGGAGATTAATGGAATGTGCTCTTATGGGACGTGTAAGAGACGTGTTTCTTTTCATGTAAGGTGTTATTAAACCTTGGAATTCAAGTGCTTGCGGTGTGGATCCTGCTGTCACGAATATGAATTTGCCGACGGGACGAACTTCAAGAGGATCCCAATCTTTCCAGAGGAATTGGATGAATTGGAAGCGTTTGCTAAGGATAAAGGCATATTAATCAAGTTTCTTGAAGATGTCGTCTTTCCAGACACGAAAAACAAAAGGATCATCGTGGTGACTTACAGGATCGTCCTTGAGGGCCTTGATAAGTGCTGCCCTTTTTTCCAAGTGTCGGTGGGCTGCATGGTGAACAAGATAAAGCCACTTGCTTGCAAGGCATACCCCCTTGCCCAAAAGAAGATTGATGCCTATACACAGGAGATGTATCTCGATCCCTATTGCCGGTTCATAGAGTGCAACGAATCACGAGTTAGAAAAGCGGCGACCGAAAACATAAAAACCTTATTTGGTTCGGAACTTGATTTTTCGACCCGGTTGATGAAAAAAAACCAAGAAATCATCTTAAAAATCAAACAATTAACCGTTGAAGGCAAGATTCTCATCCCGGACAAGGTATCCACGAGTGACCTGGATGTTTGGTTCCGCACGTGGGATCGAGCATATATCAAGGATTTGTGAGGCAAACGATCTCTATCTTGCTTGATTGCTTGCTAGCGCATCATCGTTTGTAATGTCTTGAAGTACTGCCGTTTCGCAGAAGCGTTCGAGTGCAGGGGCAAGATGCAAGGAATACTCGGATAATTCTTCATAATCAATAAAAACAAGCTTGAAGCTTCTTTTGGTTATATATCGTTTCAAGAGCGAATAGAGTCCATTGACAGATAGTTCGTGGATGATTGCGAAGATTCGATTGCCGTCATCGAAAATCGAGTTTCTTGAATCGAGAAATTTGCCCTCACTGCTTTCCTGCTTGATCATCGCGTGGAAAGCGCTGATGGAAGCATCGTCGATTTCACCTTGGGACAAGGATCCTACTGAACCTTGAAGGTCGTCATGCGTGTTTTTTATGCCATTTGAATTCCCCGCATCATTTTTTTTCGAGGGATCTTCCGCGACAATATCATCCTTAGGTACCAACATGCTCGTGGCTTCCTTTTCTACGACAAGATATTTCGAGAAGAAATCCAGGGCATCAAGTGCCGCATAGCTTCCTTGACCCTTGATCATCCGCTTGATGAACAGTTTCACGACGTCGCTCTTCTGTATTTGATGTTCTTTCAATATTACGTTGAATTCATTTGTTTTCGTTAATCTTTCAAGAATTTCATTAAAAAGATGGTTTTTCTTTTCAGCAAAGGTAAAAGAGGCATCTATATAAGTCTGTTTATTTTCATTCTTAAATATAAAGTTTATATCGATATTGATTTTCATTTTCAAAGCGAGATCGTCGATAAGTTTGAAAAAATTCGGAAATATTTGGATATTGTGTAAATTGATCTCAAAAAAGGCAATGATTTGTAGGATTTCCTTCGATGACGCATCATGCAGGTAAATCCGATTCTTGACGACTTTGATTAAGAAGTTGTCGACTCCATAAAAAGGCAAGAAATATAGGTCTTTATACGGATTTAACGCATGCTTGATTACATTCCCTAGTTTTGAATCGATCTCGCGGAATGTCGATTCCACATCATCGATCTTATAAAGAGTGCCGTTCCACCTTGCATTAACCGAAAAAAACTGCACCCTTTCCTTTCCATCATAATGTATGTTCAAGCAAAAGCATAAATCGCGGAAAGATACCATTTTTTCATGCGTCAATTTAATTATATTGTTGATAATCGAGATGTTTTTAATTGGATAGATTTTCAAGAACATAAAATCATTTTTTTCATGAAAAACGATAAGATCCTTGAGGAGATCCACTTTGAACGGGTTTAACTTCATGGTGCAAATCACGATCGCGATTCAACCATTTCAGTTTGCGAAGGTTTTTATCATCCGATTTTTTTGGTGAGGCCCTTCTAAAGCCCCAAGACTCGACTGAAAAGTTATTATGATACGATGAGATTATTTCGATTGTTTCAATGGGGTTATGGTCTAGACTGGTATGATTCCTGGTTCGGGACCAGGCGATCCCGAGTTCAAATCTCGGTAACCCCACCACATTTCTTTTTCTGGCGAAAAATGTGATACGAAGTTATTAAAAACAGATTTTACACTCCCGAAAAACAGATTTGGCCCTCACAAACCAGATTTTACCCTCACCAATAATTCTACTAACTTTTTCAACCTTAACGAATCTGTTTAACCTTAACGAATCTGATAATTGCATGATCATCTATAATCTTTTTCGACAATCTTAGCTACTACTTGTATCTCCTCCTTTATCGTTTGAAACGCTTTGGGATTGTACGACCGGGCACTCTAAGAACTGGGCAATTCATATAATACATAGCGTTTACTTGAGAACAAACGAAGATCAAATCAACTAGGATGTATTAACATGCCCTACGACAAAGCATGGCTTGGATACCGTGATGATTCGACGGGGAATCGATTTGAAATAGATCCCAATTTACTCGTAAAACATGGAGGCATATTCGGTTCCACGGGTTCTGGGAAGACCGTTCTCGGAAAGATACTCATAGAGGAAATGGCCCTGCAAAAGGTACCATCAATCGTTATCGACCCTCAAGGTGATTTAGCGAGCCTCATTATTCCAAATGATAATGAGGTGCTCAAGGAGAAGGGGGTGGATCTGGACCGGAAAGAAGAATTTTTTGCAAAGACGGAGATCCGGGTTTTTACTCCGAGCAGTAACAAAGGCATACCAATATCCCTCAATCCCGTAATCTTCCCACCGTTCAACGTCGACGACGTCGAGGTCGTGCGCATCCTAGATAACGTAGCGAACACCCTTGTGGAACTCCTTGTTAAGCTTGTAAAATATCCACCAGCCAAGGTTGTTCAATCAAAATCGGTCATCTATACCATCCTCCTCGAAAACTGGAATCGGAAGAAACTTGTGACCGATCTAAGGCATCTTGCAAGCCTTATGCAAGAAGATGAAGATTTATATTTAAAATTCATGAACAAGACTGAAAAGGATAAGCTCGTCATCTCGATGAACAATTTGCTCATCGGTTCGACTGGATTGCTCTTCTCCGGGCATGTAAAATTGGATATCGGAAGCTTGCTTGAACCGAAGGATGATAAAACGCCCGTGAACGTGTTTTTCTTGAAATCCTTGCTGAATGAGAATGAAAAGCACCTATTCATCTCAATCTTGATCCAGGCTTTGTATTCTTGGATGATCCAGCAAGGATCCTCACCAACGGCAAAGTGTTTTTTCTACATGGACGAGATGGCGCCTTTTATGCCTGCTGGCATGAGCGCCCCACCTGGCAAAGCGATGTTGCTCTTGCTCCTCCGGCAAGCGCGGAAATACGGGATTTCTTGTGTACTTGCATCCCAAAGCCCAAAAGACATCGATTATCACGGCCTTGACCAAATCAACTCGTTTTTTTTCGGACGCATCTTGTCCGACCAATCCCAAAAAGTCCTCAAGAACTTACTGGACGCGAAGATGAACCCGGATCGAGTCGACGCAATCCTGGGCAAGATCACGATGCTGACAACAGGCCAGTTCATTAGTTTCTTGCCAGATATAAAAGGAGAGTCCACCCCTCAATTCAAGACACGATACCTGTTTTCTAAGCATACCACGCTAACAGAGGCGGACTTGAAAAAGATTTTGCACCCGGAAGTGCCAGAGGATGATATAGTAGAAAGTCCAGGCGAAACCGCGAGTGATCAGGCGGAGGGGGGAATCGAGACCGAAGGCGAAGAAGGCCCGAACATCATCAGCGTATCTGAGCCTTCGGATGGAGGTGACACGGGTACCACGCAAAGCGCTACGACCGGGCCGGTTTATTATCGTTTCAAGCAGCTTAAAGAAAAGACCGTGGCGGATCTCCTGGAACGAACGATCGAGTATGATTTCTTTGACAAGATAGCCGGCACGATTAAAATCCGGAAGTTCGTAAATTTGATGAACTATAATCCTGCAATGCTTGGATATGTCAAAAAAATGATGGCCAAGTTTGAATACGAGTCGACCTTCGAGGGAACATCGCCGAACGGCCTGCTCGTGAACATCTTCCAGCACGACAACGCCAACATCATCGTCGCCATCATCGTTGCGGAGAACTTGATCAAGGTTGGCCTCTTCGGTACATTCACAAACAACCAGTTCAAGAGCAATATCGAGAAATTACTTGATGGAATTTCCGAGATATTCAAGAAAATAATTGTATAATTGTCCTTTCCTTGTCTCAAGAGAACTGGAATCTAAAATCTTGATTGTAGATAGTTTTAAAAAAGGAGGTTATATCATCGAAAACCATCTTGAACCTTCGAAAGAATTCCGGTTTTCTTTGGGGGTTGACCTTGACATGCACGTGCACGCACCTGGCATCTGTTGTCGTCTGTATATGCTCTATCAGCTCGGTTTCAAATATTGCAGAGAGCATTCCGACAAGATCATCATCGATAGGAATGAGAAACGTGATCTTTTCCAGAATCAGGCCAAGCACGACTTTCAATTCGGTTTTATGGGGCAACCGCTCATAATCTCTGGATGTCAACAAGATGAATATCGTTCTCGTTAGAAGAACCAAATCATAGATGTCCAATTTTAGCGCGTTCTGCAAATAGTTGTACATCAACAGCTTTTGGTTATCAAAACGTCGCTTCGCTTGAATGCATGCCTTTGTTGGATTCCCTTGCCCTGGATATCTGGCCATACTCACATATCGATTCTATGTATTTATACAACCGCGCTAATGATGGCTTTGACTTCGCCTTCTATCCACGGCATGGTCTTGGCTAAGAAATCGATAGATATAAATCAATCAAGCCTTTTAATCACCAAGAACCGGAAATCCCGGAGTAAATGATTCTATGCCCTTCATTTTCAACATGATCATATCAACACCACGAAATTTTGAAACCGATGGGCTTGCTGAGCTAGATTTTCTCGTCCACCAGGTTTTTCCCGAAAACAAGCTCAATTACGGAAAATTGATCGTCAAGGGCTTGATCTGGGGGAATTTGATAGGCGTGGATTCGGTCCTGGCCGTCCATCGCATTAAGGATTATGTTTATGGAGAGGGCTTCCCCCTTCAATACCTCCTTAAGTTCGTTCCTATACAGAAGGTGTTGGTGACCGATTTCGACGAGATAGAGAAGTATATCTTGAGTCAAATCGATCAAATCCGGGATGATGAGAAATATAAGATCATCGTGAATAAGAGACGCATCCACTATGAAAAAATCGAGATCATCGAGAAAATTGCCAAGAACATTCATAAAACGGTTGATCTCGAACATCCGGATAAAATTATCAGGCTTGAAATCATTGGAAAATACACGGGGGTTTCGATAATCAAGGAGGATGACGTTTTCAGCATCGGAAAGAAGGTCCTCTAGTTCTTTTGCTGCAAGGTCAAGGAAAAAATGGCCATCCTCGCGGATGCTGCCTTGGTGAGCCAACCCGCCACGCCACTTGCCTCGTTTAGGAATTCAACGTGAGGCTCGTCGTGGCCAACCCACGCACGGATAAGTGCCGCATCCGTCATAACAGGTGTGTCCCGTGGTTGCAGAAGTTGGTGCGAGAAATGGTCATTGAACGCGGAAAACACGTCTGCAATGCCAGGAACCTTCTTCGGTTCATAGACTATTATCATCACCACGCCATCATTTACTTCACGAGGCCCGTGGAATGAATCAGGTATGATATCTTGCTTGATCACGCCTACCTGGTTCGTGCTAAAGATATGCATGAGAATATTTATCACGGGATTGTCGCTGGCAGTTATTCCGTGCACGAGTTTGTCTTTGAACGCGTGGAATACGCCGCACACGACGAGACCTTCTAGGAATACCAGCTTTGCTTGAAGAAAGAGCGCGATAACGCCGTTGTATTCGCTCGTGATGGTGCTGAAGTCGATCAAACTCGTCATGCCATCTTTCGATACGACATGATCGATGTAATAAAACATCACGGCAATGCACCTGCCAGCGATGCTGAACTCGTGATGATTTATGCCGGGCACGTGCCTGGTTAAGGAGACAAGAATAAAATAGGTTTCAACTTATCAAGATCGATGCAAGTTGTTTGATTCGCGAACCCTTTTCGAGAACGCTGTTTGCCCTTGCTGCGGCAATCGAACACTCTCCCAAAAAGCGCACCTCTACAAGGAGCCACGGTCCAAGGACGAACTGTTGTTTTTCATCACGTTGTGTGACGAATGCGCTTTCAAGAAAACGGAGATCATGCCACTTGCACCGAGTACCCACGTAAAATCCAATCACAATTGTATTAGTATCAAGGACCAAAATGATTTGGAAATTAAAATATACCGTGCGCCGACTTGTTCCATCGAGATCCCGGAGCTGGAGATCAAGCTCGAGCCTGGGGCCTCGGCCGAATTCTTCATCACCAATATAGAGCGTATCCTCTTGAAATTCAAGGAAAGTTGCCAGTTCCTCCTCCGAAACGATCCGGAACCGTCCGCGAAGGCGATCCTTGAAAGGCGGATTCGGGAGCTCGATGAATGCCTCGCGGTGAAACGAGAATTTACCGTCGTGATGGACGATCCCGAAGGCTTCAGCTACATCCTCCCCCCCGACGAGAAACCCGCGTGATCACCTGGTCGTTTTATGACCCGCGCTGCACCCAACGGCCAGAAATCCGAGCAGAAACCTTATTGTACCAGCGTGATTCATGAGATCAATTTCTTGCGTATAAGCACGTACACACGATTATTGACACACTGCCATCTTGTGAATGACTATGCCCGGAAAGAAACGTGTCGGCATCCTCACCGGGGGCGGGGATGCTCCTGGCTTGAATGCCGTCATTTATGGCGCATTGCTGCGTGCCTACGAATCAGGGAATATGGAGCTCGTCGGCATCAAGAAGGGCTGGAAGCTCTTCGACATGCAAAAGGAAAAAATGACGCCCGATGTGATCAACAAGTACGTGGTTAGCCTAGACATTGCTGACCTCGATGATCTACAGCTGAAAGGGGGAACCATACTTTATTCCACCCGGACAAACCCGTTCAAGAACGTGTTAAAGGTGAAGGAGGAAGCGGAGCGGGAGAAAATGCGCGAGAAGATAGGGAAGGACCTGGCCGAGAAAATGAAACTGCTGAACCTTGATGCGTTGATTGCAGTTGGTGGCGATGACACGCTGGGCGTGTCCGCAGCCATGTTCAAGTACGGGAGCGCAAAGGTGGTCGGATGCCCAAAAACGATAGATAACGACCTTGCAGGAACCGATTTCACCTTTGGCTTCTTCAGTGGCGCCCAGCTCGCAAGCAACACGCTTGAGAACCTCACGACGACCGCAAAATCCCATCAGCGCATCTTCGTTGTCGAGATTATGGGGCGGGACGCGGGCTGGCTCACCTTGTACAGCGGCTTGTCCGCTGGTTCTGATGTTATCTTGCTTCCGGAAACGCCCTTTGACATGGAGAAGGACGTGGTCGATTTACTCAAGGAGCGTGTCAAGGCAGGATACGATTACCACATCATCGCTTGTTCCGAGGGAGCATATCCCACGCAGAAGTCGATCGAAACCCACTTCAAGACCATCACGAAAGAAACCATCGAGAAGCTTCCAAAGGATGCATTCGGCAACCCGAACCTCGCCTCCTTGAACATCGCAAGCGTGCTCGAAAAGGAATTGAACAAGCGCGACGATTTGAAGAAATTTTTTGAACAATATGACTGCGAATACGAGGTGCGCTCGGTGGTTCTAGGCCATACGATGCGCGCCGGCCAGCCTAACGTGTTCGACCGCGTCCTTGGATTGCGTTTTGGCTGGCATGCAATGGGTTACGTTATCGAGGAGAAATTCGGGAAGATGACGTCGCTGCAAGGCTCGGAGATCGTGCCTGTAGACCTCATCAAGGGCTCCACGAAGAAGTTAATCAACCCCACGTCGGATCTGGTAACCATCAAAAACGCAATGTGCCACGTCAAGCACAAAGCCAAACAAAAGGTTTCCCTGTAATTTTACGGCCTTTCATCCTTTCTTTTCCTTACAAGTTCGGAAATATAACTTGCAGTGTGAAGTAGAACACGGGAGGCAAGTAGTTCCCGAAGTAAAGAATGAAGAAACCGATGACGAATAGTATAATGATGGCTATAACCGTGTAGTCCCGTGCCCTCATCTTGATTTCATAATAGTTGGTGCGTGTTTTTATGGCACCAAATGCCTTGCTCTCCAGGGCCTCGGCGATAGAAAACGCCCGCTTGATGGAGTTGATGATCAAGGGGATGAGAATCGGCACCATGTTTTTCACCCTGACAAGCAAATTACCCTTTTCAAGCTCCAAGCCCCGGCTTCGCTGCGCGTCGATGATGTTCTGGGCTTCTGCCGCGAGCGTTGGAACGAACCGTGTCGCGAGGGATAACGTGAAAGTAAACGAGAAAGGCACCTTCATGGCTAGCAAGCTCAACGCTAGCTCGTCGGGATGGACGGTCATAAAAAAGATCGAGAAGGAGGAGACGAGGAGGATGATGCGAAGGCACATGGATATGGCGAAATTAAGCGTGGTGAGTAACGTGTTGAGCACGATAATGAAAATGATGATGAAAGAGAGCCCTTTCAACGAGGTAAGCCATCTCTTGACGATCCGCCCTCCCGCGAGGAAGGGAAGGAGGGTCGCGATGAAAAACGCGAGGGGAAAGATGTTTGAAAAGCTCAGGGCCAGCACCGAGTAGGCGATCGTGATCACCAGTTTCGACCTCGGATCCAGGCGATGCACGAAGGTATCTTTTTTCTTGAACTCGAAGCCTTTCAATAAATCAATGGACACGCCCTCGCCTCGCTTTTATTTTTTCAACGAACGTCGAAATCAATGTTCTTTGATCCATCTTGAATGGCATCGGAATCTCTGGTGCCTTGTCTTTCAGAATCCATTTTAACGCGAGTTCCTGGGTCGGTGACAAGTGACCGAGCTGTATAACCGCGGGCGACTGGAACACGTCCTCGACCGGACCATCGAGGCTGATACGGCCGTGCTCGAATATCACCACGCGATCGGCAAGACGGGCGATAAAATCGAGATCGTGTGTGATGATAATGACGGTCTTTTTCTGCTCTTGCATATGGCGCAAGATTTGTTCGATGTTCTCGCGCTGGATTTCATCCTGCCCTTGCGTTGGCTCGTCCGCGATGAACACGGGTTGGTCCATGCAGATGAGCGAGGCAAACGCCGCCCGCTTCCGCTCCCCGCCGCTGAGCAAGAAGGGGGACTTTTCCTTCAAGTGCGAGAGATTCATGGTCGTTAACGTCTCTTCGATGATGCGCGGCCGTTTACTCTCGGGGATTCCAACGTTCCGCAACGAAAAATCGAGTTCCTCCCTCACAGAAGTTGCAAAGAGCTGGTTATCCGAGTTCTGAAATACAAGGCCAACTTTTTTTGCCATTTGAGCGACACTTGCATTTCTAGTCGACATCCCATCAACCAGTACATCGCCCTTGGTTGGTTTGATGAGCCCGTTGATGCATTTTACGAACGTGGTTTTCCCGGCCCCGTTCTCCCCGAGTACGGCAACGAAGGATCCAGCATCAATGCGGATGCTCACGTCGTGCAGCGCAACCTGGCCATCCGGGTACTGATACGAAACCGATCGGAACTCGATCACGGGTGCATCACGTCCATCACATGAGTTCTCTCAAGATGGATAGGCCTTTATCTGTGCCGAGTGGAAATGGGCCGGAATAAACGCCTTCATAATGTAATTGATGAAATATTTTCAATACGACTGGGACTTGCACGCCTATCTGGTAAAAGGCATTGTTGCGGACGACGTTTTCCGTCGTGTCATAAAGTATGACTGTGCCATCTTTCATGCAAGCAATGTGCGTGGCGATGTTCAAGAACGGCTCTAAACGGTGTTCCACGATGATGATCGTCGAGTTGAGCTGCGTCTTGATAGTTTCGATAATCCCACCGAGCTTGGAGATGGATTCGGGATCGAGGTTGGATGTGGGCTCGTCGAACACCAAGACCCTCGGCTTCAAGGCCAGCGCCGCAGCTATCGCAACCTTCTGCTTCTGACCGCCAGATAACTCGTTCGGGGAGCTGTCGCGGATCTCGTGCAAGCCGAGCAGCTGGATAACGGATTCGACGCGCTCGCAGATCTCAGACCGCGGGATCCCGAGGTTCTCAGGTCCGAAGGCAATCTCCCGCTCGCACGACGAGGAAACGAGCTGGTTTTCCGGATTTTGGAACACCATGCCCACGACTTGTGCAAGCTTGGCCGTTGACGTGTCCTTGGTGTTGATCCCGTCGACGATTATGTTTCCCTTCATAACCCCCTCGTAGAAGTGGGGTATGAGCCCGTTGAGCAACCGCACGAGCGTCGTCTTGCCGCTTCCCGTCGGCCCGCAGATTATGGAAACGGTTCCTGGAAAAAAATGCACGTTGACCCCGTTCAAGACGGGTTGGTCATTCGTGTTCTGGTACGCGAATGTGACGTCGTTGATTTCGATGATGGGGCGTTCTGCCAAGGGAATCCAGGCCTCATTGCGGGCGCGTGCTCGCGTTAATTATGTCCTCAATCGCTTTTATCGCTTCTTTCAAGGCGCTCGCCCCATTCTTCGAGCCGCTCGCCGCGGCGGCAAGCTCGTGGCCGCCCCCCGTGCCGCCGATGGTTTCCGAAATTGAATGCATGATGCTTGCGAGATCAACACGGTACGCCTTTTGGCATTCACCTGTTTGGCGAGCGGATATGCGCACGTCCCCCTTGTTCTCTGCGAGAACGATGGATATGTCGGCACCGAGGCCGATCAGCCCCCGGCACGCGCTGGCCTCGAACGTGGATACCTCGCTGGAAGCTATAATCACGTCTCCGATGCGTATCAAGCTGCATCGCATCCCAGCTTTTAACCGGGCGATGCGTTCAGAGATGTCCATGGTTTCCACCATTAGTCCCTTGAAATCCGCGATGTCCAGCCCGGAATCAAGTAACGAGGCGACTGCCCGTATGGTGACGTTCCTAGCATAGCGCAAATTGCCTGAATCAAACAAGATGCCGGCAAGCAAGGCACGGTTGATCGGGAATCCGAGTGGTTTCCCAAGTACCCTGTACATGTTTACCACGATCTCGCAGTTTGCTTGCACGTTACTATCGATAAAGCCAAGCTGCGAAGGCAAACCTTGGTTCTGGTGGTGATCGATGATGATGCTTCGCGATTGCAGTGCCTCGACATTTAATGGGGAGGTCTTGATCACCGTGGCAATGTTCTGCGTGTCGAGCATGATAGGGAGGAAATCCGAATCTGGCAATGCCTGGATGAAGGGCAGAGCGATTTGCCATGTATCGAGCAGCTTCCGGGAGAGTTTCGAGACGGACGGTGGAAAAACCTTTATGGAAGCCCCTCTAGGGGCCACGCCCTCGACCAGCCCCATGATCCCGGCTATCGACCCGACGGCATCTGGATCCATGTTCTCGTGGGAAATGAGAACGATCTCGGGGCTCTTGGCTATCACGTGAGAAAAATCTTTCAAGAATGAGTCGATTGGGGCGATTTTAGGGGGAAGGGTCATACCAGCACCACGCTGCGCGGACGGGCTGGCTGCAGCTCATCCCATCCTGTTTTTCAAAGAAGTATTGATGTCGTTCTTCAGCTCTTCGTATTTTGCCTTGGTCTTCTCGATGGTCATATCCAGCTTTTTGACCCGAGCAGAAAGAATCTCGTCATTTTCCTTGAGATCGGCCGCTGCCTTCTCCTTCGTTGCTTCCACCATAATGCCTCCTATTGATTTGAATATCTTTACATCAGCTGGAGCTTTATCGAGATATTCCTTTGCGGACGTTATCTCCTTTAATTGTGCCTCAAGCGAATACTTTTGCTCGGTCAAGCTTTGTAAATTTTGCTGGAGAATCTGGAAATTTCGGATCTTTTGCTGGAGATCTGGGGGTAATTCTTGCGACATCATGCATCCATTGTTTCCATGAGCTATTGCTTAAAGATTTCGGCAGCGTCGACCTTTTCTTCACGCTTGGAAAATCTTGGACTTTTCGCCAGGAACCACGATGGAGGCTAGCGCTCGATGTCCAAGATAGTCTATATTTTTATTCGCTGTTATTCAATCCCTTTTGAACCATTTCAACGACTTTTCCGATGATCTCTATGTAGCGATTGATGGAATTCGCCGCGATCTTGAAGCCCGTCATGTCGTTGGCCCGAGCCTGGATGGTGACGTTGCCTTTGCCGTCGTCCAGGATCTGCAAGTCATGGATCCGGCCGGACGAACCGCCGAGGTCGCCGAGTTCCAAGCCGAGCAGCTTCGGTATCGATTTGACGAACCGATCGTCCTTGATGGTGAAACGGATGCTGAAAACAAAGTCGCCTAGGTTTTCCAATAAAACGCACCATAGTAGAGAATGAGAGAACGGCGGTCCACGGCTGGAAATCACGCCGATGTTTCTCGCTCCTTGCGCTTCGTTACGCGCGCGCAAAGCAATCCCTGGGTCGTCGTGAGCGTGTAAGCACCGCCCGTGAACGTGGCGCCGCATTTCCGGCATTTCCAGAGGCCGACCGATTTCCGCGAGATCGTGCGGTTCTGGCATTTCGGGCACTTCTGGATGTCGGTCTTGTACGACAAGATCTTCTTGGTTCGGTACCGGACGAGTGTTCCATACCGTGCCCCAAAACGCCCGGTGATTCCGACCTTCTTGGTTCGACGTGCCATCCTTGAACACCTTCGAGCTATAACAAAACAATGCAACGCAATATTAAATGGTGTTCCCTCGGCGAGGATGGTTTTGTTACACGAAAAAAAGGAATTGTATGGGAACTACATGTTGGTAAGATCCCGCGTGTAGTTCTTGACTCTCTGCTGCAAGGCGGGAGCCAAGTCCCTGGCGTTCCTTGCCGCCTTGAGGAGCTCCTCGGTCGTGAAAGTTCCCGACCCGTTCTTCTGGATCGAGGTGATCAACCCGTTCTTGTTGATGCAATAGCTTATGCGTGCATCGGAGATGAGTTCTTCCATTAATCCCGGATCGACGATGATGTAATCACCGATTTTCGCAAATGTGATAGTGACCGGATAATCCTGGATGCCCAGGGCTTGCGGTTCGCCTTCTGGAACGAGGAACTTCTTGCCGTTGACATCTTTCTCCTTGAGCGCTGGGATCATCGTGGTTTTAAGGGCACAGAGCGCGGCAAGGCTTGCCGTGTCCCACGGGTTCCCGTTGTGCATCATATAATAGAGATCGACGAATAGCAAGAACACCTCCTCGCCCGGCTTGATGACTAAGCGCGTTCTATCAACGAGATCCGAGTGCCTTATTCCTCGGTCCACCACGCGCGCCAGCTCGATCGCGTTCTCGTCTGGTGGCCCGCTCTCGAACATAGGGGACGCGAACGGAACGAACTCCGCCATTGCTGTGATCACGCCTTCGTTAGGGGTGTCGGGAAAGGGAGTCCCAGTCTCGTATTTGATGCCGCAGCAGACTTGCGTGTCGCCGATACAAACGCGCGCAGAGCCTTCCGCCTTCAACATGGGGCCGGCGTCGATCTTGATCTCCCGGTATTCGAGAAAACCGCGACCATCAAGACGAGTCCCGCGCGAGAGTAAATCGAGCATATAATCCTTCTCAATAGTGGAAATCTTTTTCGATATCGACAGGTCCATCGCGATCACCTTCCTCCGACAAGCTCTGAGGTATATTTCTTCTTGAGCGCCTCCTTCTGGAGTTCATAGATTCTCTCCGCGCCCTTGAGCGCGAGGTTTAGCATCTGCTCGTACTCGTCGATGCTAACCTGGCCGTCCAGCTGCAAAAGGGTGATCTTCTTCTCGTTCATCATAACAGCCACGGGCATATCCGCGGCACCCTCTTCCCACTTGTCCTCGTAATCCGCGAGGTCGAGAATAGGCTTGTTGTTTATCTTTCCCACGGCAACGCCGGTAACCAGGTCCCGCATAGGAATGCCCATATCCGCCAATGCGAGTGCCGCTGCAGTGATGCTCGCGCATCGGGTGCCGCCATCGGCGGTCATAACCTGGATGAAGATATCGATCGTCGAATTCGGGTATTGTTCGAGAAACAGCACGGGCTCCAATGCGTGCTGTACCACCATGCTGATCTCCTTCTCCCGGCGACCAGGCACGGGAGTCTTTCTCTCGCCCACCGAAAACGTGGACATTCGGTATTGTACTTGCAATATACCTGTATCAGACTGTGCCAGGTGGCGCGGATGCACCTCGCGCGGCCCGTAGGCGCCGGCGATAATGCGGTTCTTCCCGTGACATATCATAGCCGAGCCATCGGCATTCTTGAGCACGCCGATCTCGAGGCGGATGTCACGAAGGTCGTCCGGCTTCCGTCCATCGAGACGTAATCCATCTTCCCTGAATATCTTTTCGGGATGTCCTTCTGGTAACAATGGCATAATCTCTCACACTTTTACCTTTTTCATCTCGCTTTCAACGAATTCCTTGACACGATCGGTCAAGCCGACCGTGTGTGCTTCGTTCTCGATCTTTTTGATCGCTCTGATGAGGAGACGCTCCTCGTCGATTTTTCTTCCTTTGATCCATACGACACCATTCTGGGCCACGAATAGCTTGCAAGAAGTGAGTGTATTCAATAACTTGATCATGGAACCTGCTTTTCCAATAAGACGCGGGATCTTCGGCACGGCGATGTCCATTATGAACCCGCCGCGTATCGGGCCTAGATCAGGGCCGACCGTGGTCAAGCTTGGTTCGGTCGTGCGGTCATACTTCAATACTTTCGCGATTATCGTGTCTCCGACGTTATATTGAGACGTGTCTTCTTTCTTGCCACCCCGGTCAAAGCGCCGCCGGACTTGCGGGGAACCACCCTTGCTACCGCCGCCACCATATTCACGACGACCGCGGTCGCCCTCACCAGCATCGCCGGCACGCAAGATAGCCACGCAAGGTGCATTGATGTCGAGCTTCCATAGAACGACGTTCTTGTCGACGATCTTGCCGATGACCTTGTCTCCCACCCGGGGCGTGTACCGGCCCTTGAAAGGAATCACGTTTACGTACTTGCCATGCTTCTGCAGAAATCCCACATACAACGAGATGATATTCCCTTTGGGATCGGCAACCGTTCCGAAGCCGGGGAGCAGGTCTTTACTTTTTGCACCGAGCACCTGGCCGGGGGTGACGACCTCCCGTGTGCCGGATTCCTCTAGCCCGCCCTCCTCCTCGCCGCCAAATTTCTCTGGACCTTCTTCTATGGGGGCCTTGCCGTGATCCTCACTGTCGGGATGTTCCTCCTCGTCGAAGGTGTTGGAATCGGCGAGATCTTCCTCATAATGTTCATCTTCGGGGATCTCGTTTTTGGAACCCCCTTCTTCATGAAACTCGCTCATACTAACTCAAGACCTCTTTACTTCCACCATTTCATGGAAATGCTCTTCAAAAGGAGGTGAAAAACACAACCCATTAAACAAACACGCTATCTCCGTCCGAGGACACGAGATGTCTACGCTGTTTTCTCACCAGGGAGAATGAAATGTGGAATGCTTATTAATTTTTCCACGTGGAGAAAGGGGGAAAAAGAAACCGACATGTAGATGGATCCGCTCGGAAGACTGGCCTAAACTTTCTTAACCTCCGTGATTTTCGTCATGGCACGCCCGTGGGTGAGCTTGCTAAGTTTATCGAGAAACTCAATGGATATGCCGGCCGGGATCTCGATCACGCACTCCAGGCTTCCGTTCGATTTCCAATCCTCTTTCGTGATCGAGGCAAGCGTCTTGACCAGGTTATAGGCTTTGCCCGTAAACTCGGCCGGAATCGAAACCAAGATTTGTTGCCGTTCCATACGTATCGGGATGACGAGCTGGAGGGACTTGACGATAATTTCAACTTGATCCTCGATCGGGTTGAACGGGTCGATGTTAACCTTTGCCTCCTCCAAGGCACGCTCGATCCGCTGCGGTGGGTGGGGTTTGTGGGTCTGCGGGTTGATGCAATTTTTCGTGAGGATGTCGAGGAGTTTCTTTTTCTTTTCCGAGATGAACTTCTCGCGTTGCTCCTTGTTGAGCTGTAACTCGCCGTTCAAGAGGATCTCCGCGATGACGCGGCTCACGTTATCAGTTTGAAACGTGTCCTTGATCGTCTCTTCGGACATCTTCTCGCCGCGCCGGATATCTTCAAATACTATATAACTCTCGACGATCTGCTCCATCGGCACCCTCGAGAACTTGAGGACGTCGTCCACGGTGACCTTATAGGCCTTGTTCAGTTCCTTCTCCTTTTCCTTCTGGAACTGGCGGATCTGCTTTTTCAAGTCCCATGACTTGTCGGGATCGACGAGGATCTCGAACCGGCGACCGGCAATCTTGATATGCGCGATGATGTATTTCCCGAAGTCCATCCGCTTGTCCCCGCATATTTGACCGCTCATTTGTGTTGTGCCTCATTTGCCTTTGGATCCTTGTCATGCGAAATGTGTTAACAATGATTGTAACGCGCTATCAAAAAAACTTCACGTCATGAGACCGCGTACCATGTCAAGAAATGTCGGTCATCGCCAATCAAAATCGATTAGAATCGCTGTTCACTCTTAATAGCTATGTTCGAGAAGAACCGAAGCGGGCCGTTCAAGGTCGTGACCATGGGCGACTCGCTGACCCAAGGCGGTGTGCCGCCGGAACATCGCCATGGCAACCCGACGCAGTACCAGTGGTTCATGTACAATTTCTTGAAAGAAAAGGGGATCGAGGTCGACATCTGGAATCTCGGTATTGGCGGGCAGACCATTGGACAGATCGTCGCCAGGATAGAGCCCGCGTTGCCCGCTGACGTGGTGACGGTCATGGGCGGTACGAATGACATTTGGCATTTTGCCGCGGCGATGGCCGGCTTCGAGAACGAGATCGTCGATGGAATAATCGAGGAACACACAAGGGGGATTAATATAATCCGATCCCACCCGGGCTGTAAAAATACTCACGTGATCTTGTGCAGCATACCGCCGATGGGTAACGTGAAGATATTGACCAAGGCCATGCTCGACGCCGTGAACGACGCGAACGTGAAAATCGAGTCACTGTGCAAGCAAGAGCGGGTAATCTTTTGCGACGTGAACAAGGCAATGCGCGGCGATGAGGTCAACAAGTACGCACGGCCCGAACTCGTGGGTCCCGACGGGGTGCATTTCACGGAGGCCGGCAACAAGGCATGTGGCGAGGCCATCGCCCGGTGCGTCGCAGCCACGGTTAAAAAGTGAAACCTTGTTAAGCCACCACCACGAGATCGCTCAGAGTCGCATTCGACGCGCTGGGATGGGATCGTGGTCCAACCAACCCACTGCGCGAAGAATAAAAACCTAAACGAATGAATACGAATATTCGGTACCGAAAAGAAGGAAAAAGCATAAGAACGATGATGAAACTAATGACCAATAAAATAGTATTGTTGAGACATGGCGAAAGCGAGTGGAATAAGGAGCCATCGAGATTCACGGGGTGGACAGACGTTGATCTCTCGGAAAGAGGCATCCAGGAAGCGCACGAAAGTGGAATTGCTCTCAAGAAGGAGGGATACGTGTTCGACATCGCTTACACGTCGGTGCTCAAGCGGGCGATCAGGACGATCGATATCATACTCGACGAGATGGGCTTGAAGGGGATCCCCGTCATAAAATCGTGGCGCTTGAACGAGCGCCATTACGGCGCGTTGCAAGGCCTAAACAAAGCGGAAACGGCGGATAAATACGGCGAAGAGCAAGTCAAGGTTTGGCGCCGCAGCTATGATGTCCGGCCACCGGCGCTGGAGAAGACCGATGACCGATACCCAGGGAAGGATCCTCTCTATAAGGACATAAATGAAAAGAACATACCGCTCACCGAATGCTTGAAGGACACCGTGGCGCGGTTCATGCCATTATGGAATGACACGATCGCGCCCGCGGTGAAATCGGGGAAGCGCGTGCTGATCTCCGCGCACGGGAACTCCCTTCGCGCTCTGGTGAAGTACCTCGACAATGTCTCCGACGCGGAGATCGTGGAACTCAACATACCGACCGGCATCCCGCTCGTCTACGAGCTCGACGACAAGCTGAAACCGATCAAGCACTATTATATCGGCGATCCCGAGAAGATCAAGGCGGCCATGGAGTCAGTCGCCGCGCAAGGCAAGGCAAAGAAGTGAAACTTGAATGGCATCTATTTCTTACCGCTTTTAATGTCATCCAAGAATTTCTGGTACTCTTGTGCTTTCTTGATGGCCTTCATGAGCACGTCGACTCGGGTGAAAACGGGGATACCTTTTGCCCCTAACTTGTCCCGGAAGGAGACTCGCCATCGAAACGATTCTATGTCCTCGGCGAAAAACGGATCATTCAGGTACAAGGGGATGTTGCGGCCTTCCTTCTTGTTTTTCTCGTTCACGGCGGCGATCAGCTTGACCATCTCCGCCTCGTAAACGTCAGGGGACATCTTGAAATTGGAGCTGAACGCAGGAAACCGGGACGATTCCTTGATGTAAATAACCGCATCGACCCTGGGATCCCGAGAAACTGCATCCAAGGCATTAGCGAAATAGTTCGGCACGTAGCCGTACTCCCCGAGGTCGACCGGATTGGTGAACGCAGAGTTGATATTGGGGATGTACTTGCCAATCTCCGCCTTCGTCGAGGCTTGCAGCTCAGGGATCGAGAAGCCGCCGGCCTCGAAGATGTCAGCGGTTTCCACGGCGTTGCCCCCGCCGCATGCCACGATCCCGATCCGGTTCGACCGGGGGAGCTGGAGCTTGTACGAGAACATGGTAAGGAGATCGACCATCACGTCAAAGTCATCCGCCATTATTGCGCCGGTCTGCTGAGCCATAGCATGCCAAATCTTGAAGTTCCCCGCAAGCTCTCCGGTATGCGAAGCCGTTGCCTTGAATCCCACCGATCCTTGACCGCCCTTCCAGATCACGACGGGCTTGATCGGGGTCACCTCACGCACGCGTTCCATAAACATGCGACCTTGACGGGTACTTTCCAAATAATACGCGATCACTGCCGTGTCTGGATCCTCCTTGAAGTACGGAAGGAAATCGTGAGGCTCCAGATCGATCGAGTTCCCGATGCTGATCGTCTTAGCGAAACGTACGCCGCGGGAAAATAAATAATAGTTGGTTTTTGCCGTGTGCCCGCCCGACTGGCTGATGAAACTCACGTTGCCGGCGAGCTCGGGCCCCGCCGGAAACGAGGGAAAATAAGTGAGACGTCCCTTGGGATGATAGATGCCGAGGCAATTCGGCCCGATGAACCGGGTCTTTACGCTCTTGATCTTCGACAAGATTGCCTTGTCCAGGTCGTCCCGCCCGGATTCCTTGAAACCGGATGTGAAGATCACGGCGAATTTCACAACTTTCCGCTGGAAATCATCGATGACACTTGGGACGATTTCCTTCGGGACGCCGATTATGGCGAGGTCGATTTCCGGCTTGATTTCAACGACGGAACGGTAAACGGGAAGTCCCTCGAGTTCGGTATATTTGGGGTTGCTGTTCACGGGGAAGACTTGGATCCCGCTGTTGAGGTGGGCCTTCACGTACTTCACTGCGCCGATCGGGTTCGGCGAGGCGCCGATGACTGCCATGGTCTTTGGATAGAAGAGGGAAGTGAAGTCGATGTGGTTCTCGTTCATAATTCTTGCCTGCCTAGTACTCGCCGTGCTTTTTAATGGAGGCCATGAAGTGGCGAATGTTATCAATGGGCATCTTCTCGAAGATGACCGTGCTTGGTCCAACGACGAGATGGCGGTTGTCCTTGAGCTCATCGAGGATGCTTCTTGCGTGCCGCTCGATCTCGTCCTTGTTCCAGAATGGGATATTACCCACGTCCCCCCAGCCGATCGTGACGAAGTCGGGGTGCTTTTCCCGGATGATGGCCGGGCTGGCGCCGCCTTCCCAGCCCTGGAGCCCCTCAAAGCCCGCTTGCTTCAGGTACGGGACGAGCGTCGTGACATCGCCGTCAGAGTGCGTGATCGCGTGCATGCCCGCGTCGTGGATCATACCACATATCTCCTTGTAATAGGGGAGCAAGTCTTGCGCCCAGCGCTCGGGCGAGATCATGGGGTTACCCTTGAAGGCCACGTCGTCGAGGATGTTGATGATGCCGAACTTCCCGCCCGTGGCCTCAATGACTTTTTGCACGTTGATCCTTGTCACGTTTGCATAGAACTTGATGATACCCTTGTAGAGCTTGGAGTTCTTGCGGTATTCCCTAGCGAACGACGTGAATCCCATAGCTTGCCAGGCCGTGTCGAAAATGCCGCCGGTCATAGGCACGGGGAAAATAAGGCGTGACACCTTCTCGTAGAAAAAGAGGGTCTCCTGGATGGCCTTCGGGTTCTCGGTGACGATGAGGTTCTCCTCCAGCTTTTCAAGGACTTCCATGGTCTTGACCAGGCCTCCCGCGTAATAATTGGAACCCTGGTGCTCGACCTGGCCACTTAAACCGACGATATGGTCTTCCCCGTTCTCATCGACAACCTTAAACGTACGACAGCCAACGGCGTGGGGCAGACCCGCGAACACGGCGTCAAAGCCGAGCACCAACGGGGCATCGAAGGTCGTGTTATAAATCATCTCGCCTAGGTAATCATCAAACAGCTGACTCTCGTACTTGTTGATGAAACCGGCGAGCACGCCTTGTACGAAAGTCGGAACCCTATCTAGCTTCTTGCGATCGTCTGTAAAGACGGAAAGGAACCTGGTCTTCGGATCCATAGCGATCCATCTCGAAATATAATCAATATCTGCAATCGTGCGAGAAAGCGTTAAAAAATTTGTATTTACCCCATACTTACAACCGGCGAGACGAAAAAACGACCTATTAAAGGAAAGTGGTGTTCTCGGGCTCAATGATATATAGCCATAGATCTGAGTTTTTGACCGAGGGAAAGAGATTTGATCCTCGGATATCTATCCGAGTTCACCGATGCTCTCGGAAGTGTTCTCGAAATCATCCCCGGGACGATTGATCCGGTAAATATCTTTGCATCCTACATCCCGATAAAGTTTGAGGCAAACCAGATCGTCGATGACGGGAAGCCTACGTGTCCCCCGTCGCTGAATGCTTGAAACAGATCCTGGAGAGGGAACCCGGCATCGATCACGCGAAAATCGAGGAGATCATCATCCAGGCATCCGTCTTGATGTCCACCATGGGCGACTTGTCGTGGCCCTTCACGGGGATCGCCGAGCTCACGAGAACGAGGAACCATGTGGCACTCAACTTTTACATCCCGTACAATGTCGCCGTGATGCTCATCGACAAGAAATTCACCCCGGAGCAGCTGACCCTGGAGCGGATTCGCTAGCCGGCGACCCACGAACTCGCGAAGAAAGTCCGCACGATATTCGACCTGGGATCGACATCGGAGATACTCGGGTTGACATCGGCCATCAACTTGGAGGCGAGCCACGGGAAGGTCATCGCGTCGTTCAAGGACGTCAAGGTCGGCGACCTGGACATAAGCTTCGGTGCAAAGGTCACCATCAAGATGTAAGGAGGGAAAACCTATTTTACCGAAGTAAAGAGCCCGCTGGGTTCGCCAAAAAATCGGACGCCGATAGCGCCGAAACTCAGGCAAGAAGCGCGTGCCATCAGGATGATGGACGAAAAAATCGACACCATCATCGACAGGATCCGAAATCTCGAGAAGATCGCGTACATCGGGAAGGAACTGGTGCCGTACCTCTCCAACGAATGAAGATTTGTTCAACCTTCATATTTCGCTCTCCCAAGGGAGGAACTTTATGCCTTCCACTGGCTTCAAATGCGTGGTCTCGAACGCGAAAGCACCCGAGCAAGTGTAATTATGCTCTTCCCGGGTGTCGTGGCCTTTCGATTTCAGGATCAAGGTTATTTTCCCGCTCCCGACCTCTGAATTATAGCAGTATATCTTCTCGCCTTTCGGGCCCTTATATTCTACGCCGACTAGTGCTTCTTTCGGAACCGTGATGACCCCTTTTATCTCGATCTGGGGAGTATCGACCGAAAAGGTCATGCCCGTCAAAGTCCATTCCTTCTTGACCTTGAGCATGGTCGACACCTTGTTGAAGAAGTACTCCCGTTTCCCGTCGAAGAATCCAAGCGATGCCTTGTCGTCCCTTCCGATCATCTCGAAGAAAGCACCCGGCGCGCCGAGGAAAGAATTGCAGTGCGCCCACACCCACGGATCGGCGTATTCCTTGCCGATGATGTGGGTCAACGTTGCATGTGCCGATTCGATCTTGCGCACGTCGCCGTCGACCACGATCTCCCCGCTTGCCATCAAATCCGGCTGGGTGATGGGTATCGTCGTCGTGATGCGCAGCAGCTTCGCGATCGGCGGCACGTGGTGGTAGGGGGCAAGCAGGTTCGCAATGTTCAAGTTCCAACTAACGGACCTTGCCGGCTGGGAGGTGGAAATCTCCCCTCGTGCCATATCGAGCGTCAGCTCCGCGACACCGATCTTCATCACCCGGTACCGCTCTCCATCCAGAACGCCGGATGGTTGAGCAGCGTTCAGCGGGTAGGATTTCTTTAGTATGAAACTAGCGCCTGGCCTCTTAGCGTCGAAAATCCCGAACCATAGCAAAGCTTCCCCCTTGTTCATAGCAAGAACCTTTCTGCCGCTAGCTTTCGGCACGAGCAACGTGTACCGTATCCAATATGCATGATTCTTCGCCGCATCGTTGACCAGCAGGAACCAGACCTCATACAATCCTCGCTTTCCGATCGAGCGTTCGTTCTCAGGAGACCACGTGCTCGTGTTCGTGCTTATGACCTTTTTTATGGATGCTGCGTTCATACGACAATCCATAAAACCTTCGCGGGAGTGGATAAAAAGGTACTAGCCCACATTTTAGGAACGATATTGGCTTTCATAAGTAAACGGATGGTCCAAAGAAGGAGAAAATGGTGGACATAGCGGGAATTGAACCCGCGGCCTCCGCATATCTCTTTGCGAGGCTCTGCGGCCTCTACAATGCGAATGCGGCGTTATACCACTTAACTATATGCCCGCGAACTTAGAGAACGATAACCACATCTACGAGTGTTCCGTTGGATTTTAATGTTCATCAGTACATTTCTCCTTGATGAAACGCGGTTCGAGCATCCTCGCCCCCATGGTCGGCATCACCGACCACCCGGGATTCCTCCACGCTTGCAAGCGGCAAGGTTGCGACGCCGTCGTGCTTCCCATGATGTTCCTGGAGGGAATCTCCGCGAACCCGGCTTTTTTTTGCAAGAAATTAGACATCTTGTTCGACAACGATCGCGGTCTCGATTTCAGGCCCATCATCGTCCAGCTGATCGGCAACGACTTCGGCGCCGTCAAGGAGGTCATTGCCGTCCTGGAGAGTTACGACATCCAGGGTTTGAACTTGAACATGGGCTGCCCGAGCGGCCGAATCAAGATGCAAGGCCTCGGCGCCTCGATCCTGGATCGCCCGAAGGAACGAGACTCCTTGATCGACGCCGTGTTGAAGCATTCCTCCCGCCCGGTCTCGGTCAAGATGCGGCTGTTCGGGAAAGAGTATGCAGACGTAGCCACGACGATCGGGTTCTGCCAGGGCCTCCAGGACAAGAACATCGACTGGGTAGCCATACACGGCAGGACCGGTTGCCATGGCTACAAGGGCACGGCCAACTGGGACGCGATCAAGGCCGTGCACGAAGCAACGGGCGTGTTCCTCGTCGGCAACGGGGACATCACGAGCCACGCGGGCGGGAAGGCGCGCGTCGACGCGGGCTATTGCGACGCGTTCATGATCGGCCGGGCCGCCATAAAGGATCCCCGCGTGTTTTCGAGAGCCCACGACCACGCGGTGAAGAAAACCATGAACGATGCACGACAGCTATTCAGCGAAATCGTGGCCTTCATCGTTACCAACAAGCATCGGGGCCTGGAGCACTTACTCCTTCCCCACGAGATCCGGAAGTGGGCGATCTACTTGTCATTCAACATCCCCGGCGGGAAACGGCTCCGGGAAAGAGCCATGAAAAGTAGCACGATCGACGACCTCGTTGCCTTGTTCGTCGACGAGGGTAGCGGAGAATCCTAGCGCTTTGCCATCCGCGAGATGAACGACTCCAGGACGTCGATGGCTTGCAAGAACTCCTTCTTGGCCACCTTCTCGCCCGGCCCGTGTTCCAAGGAAGGATCGCCGGGCCCGTACGTCACGACCGGGCAGCCGAAGAACGCTCGTATGTGGTTCATAAACGTGGTGCCCGTCTTCTTCACGAGCGATGGTTTCTCGCAGCCGGCGGATTCGATGCAAGCAGCGAGCATCTCGCAAGCAACGTTGTCCTGGGAAACCCGGACCGCGTCTATGCTGCTCTTCACCTCGATAGACATGAAAAAGCCTGGGTCGATCGCCTGGTACCGCTTGACGATGCTTTCCCTTATCTGATTCGCCGCATCGATGACTTGCTCTTTCTTGGTGCCGGGCGGGAACCGCACGTCCACGTCCGCGGTGGCGCTCGCAGGTAGCATGTTCGGTATCGCGCCCGCGTGGATCGTCGTGATCGATGCACGTGGCGTGAAGTATGGGGTCAGGTCCTTGCCCTTCACGGTCGCTTGCAGCGAGTCCTTGAGTTCCTGGTAGAACTCGACAATGGCCTCGATAGCGTTGGCGTGGATCCACGCGGCCGCCACGTGCCCGGGCCTGCAAGCCACGGACAACCCCAGCCAAACGCGGCCCTTGTAGGCGATGCAGATCTTGCCGGTGCTCGTTGGTTCCCCGAAAATGGCAAAGTCTGGCTTTTCTGCCATGCCCTCGAGGAACACCTTGATGCCATCCGTGCTAGCCTCCTCGGCGGCTATTCCTCCGAATACGACCGTGCCCGTGAATCCTTTCACGACCGCCCGGCGCGTGGCGAGTGCCATGGCCAGCAGCGACGGCCGGCAGTCGACCGCGCCGCGCCCGTGGATGAACTCGGCGTCCTCGGAGAAGGGCAGCTCGCTGGCGATCGTGTCCATGTGGGACGCGATCAGCAGGACGGGTCTCCCCTTGCCCGCGACGACCTTCACATTCCCGAACTTGTCTGTGGAGAATGCAACGGGAAGGCCATCAAAGACACGCTTCAAGATGGCGGCGACTGGTTGTTCCTTGAACGAGGGGGCGTATGCCTTGATGGCATCACGCAGCGCTTGGAGTTCTTGCTCCGCCGTCCAGGCCGATATCGTCATAAAACGCCACCATGTTATTGCTGCGTGATGGCCGTGCCCATTTCGCCCTTGATCGCCTTGGTAACGCCCTGTTCCAAGAGCCCGCTCGTGATCACGACTTGCGGTATGCCAAAGGACACTGCCTCCTTCACGGCGATGATCTTCTTCTTCATACCCCCGGTCACGTTTTCCATCACCGCGTCGAGGTTACTCGCCGGTATCCTGGGAATGACCTCCTTCGATGCCATGTCCTTGAGCACACCGGGCACGTCTGTGACGCTGATGAACGCGTCGCCGGCGATGGCCTTGCAGATGCTGGCCGCGGCCCTGTCCCCGTCCGTGTTCAAGATATCGCCTAAATCATCGATCGCGAGGGCACCGATGACGGGGATGATGCCCAGGTTCAGCAGCGAGATGATAAATTCGCCCTTGACCCGCTCGGAATCGATACGTCCGCTAAAGTCGTTCTTGACGACGATCCGCTTTGACGTCGCTGGATCGACCGACACGATCTTTTCCTTCCGGTTGGCCATCATGCAGGCGCCGTCGACGCCCGTGAAGCCGAACGCGTTGACGCCATACTTGATGAGCCGGGCGGTGATGTTCTTGTTCACGTAGCCGCCTAGAGCCATGATGGCCGCATCGCGCGTGTCCTCGTCCGTGTGGCGGGATTTCACGCCGGCCTGCGAGTAAAGGAACTTGGGATCCTTCCCCTGGCTCTTCAAGATTGCGTCAATCTGCGGACCACCGCCATGCACGATGACGACCTGGTGCTTGCCCTCCTTGACCAGGCGGGCCATGTCCTCGTAGAAGAAGTGCAAGTCCTCGTTGAAGAGAGATCCACCTATTTTGATGACGATCTTCACTGTTATCTTTCCTCCATACCTATCTTTTCGTGGTCCGGATGACATGCTCGAGGATCCGTTTGGGGATGTTGATCCCCGTAGACTTCATAATGCCCTGGAACTGCGGGGAACCGTTGACCTCGACCACAACGAGTCCCTTTTCGGTCTCCATAAGGTCAACCCCGACGATCTCGCCCTTGACCGCCTTGGTCGCCCTGAGCGCGATCTCCTCGAGTTCGGGCGTGATGTGGTACGCCTCGGCCCTGCCACCGAGCGTGACGTTGGACCGGAAGTCGTTCGGCACCTCGTACCGGTACATGGCGCTGGCCACCTCGTCCCCGATGACGAACGCGCGGATGTCCCGACCTACCGTTTCTCCGTCGATGTATTGCGCGACCGAACGGCCTGGCTTGTGCACGTAATCTTGTAAATAATAGATCTTGTGGTGGACGTTTCCGAGCTCTTCCCTATCCTCGAGCACAGCTGTGGCCATATTCAAGCTCTCGAGCTTCGCCACGAGGCGGCCCCACGAGCCACTGACCGGCTTGATGATGACGGGATAACCGAGGTCATTGATGGCGTCTATGGCAGTCTCCTTGGTGAAAGCGATCATCGTCCTCGGCGTGGGAATCTTGTTCCGCTTGAGGTGCGAGGTCATGACGAGCTTGTCCTCGGTGATCGCCAGCGTGTCGTGCGAGCTCACCACCCTGTAACCATAACTCTCGAGGATGAAAGACGTGTAGACGGCACGCGTCATGCTAATGGAACGCTGCAAGAACACGTCGACATCGGTCTTGAATCCATTATCGTCCGTGATGTCGAACTTGAAATCGTCGTTCTTGAATAGCTCTATCTTGACGTCGGGAAAGTACTTTGCAGCCGCGTTGATGAGCTCGCGGGCCTCGAACGTGATCGTGTTGATGACGATACCGATGTTCACTCGTTTTCACCGTGTAGAAAAAAAGCAAGAAACTGCCTCGTCGGTCTACTCGCCCCAATCCTCGTCAGACGAGTCCATCTTCTCCAACTTCAGTTCTTTTTCGCTAATAGCAACGACTTCGAGATCCACGCCGCAATCTGGGCATGTTATGACTTCTCCTTCCATTATATCATCAGAAGAAGTCCATTCAAAGAAACAACTAGGGCATTCTACTTTTCGGTTCACCATTTTAATTATCTGCTCCATATCGTTTTTTTCTTTTGTGATTTTTGCCGTTCAGTCGATAACGACGATTGTCGCTCAATTGCTGATGATAGAAGTGAGTTAAGTATGTGTTTTAAAAAGACTTTGTGATCGACTGACAACAAAACGCTCCCGACATTATGCCATAGGTGCTGATTGTAAAAATAAATTGAACTAGGAAAATCACTTGGCCTCTCAATCGCCTCGCTCCCGCCGAGACCGGCCGATTGCTATAAATTGGCTAGTTGACAAATTGCTATTGTCAGACCTCACGATAAGGTATGAACGCAGATGAGTAACGACCAAGAAAAGAACAAGCCCAAGTTCGCCTTGACTCCTCCCCCGCCTCCCCCGCCAAGCATCGAGGAAATAACGAGGGGAATGAAAGGTAGGCCCCCACCCGAGCCGCCGGCAGTCCAGGTTGTGCCTCAAGCTACCATGCCTCAAGCAGCGCTGCTTCAAGGCGCGTACACCTCAGATGCGGCGGCCGCGATGCTGCAGCAAGAGAACTACCAGTTGCTTCAAGCGCTGGAGCAAGCACGCCAAGCCATCGCGGCGAGAGATGCCGAGATCGCCACTTTCAACTCGTCGTACAAGGAGATCCAGGTGCAACTGGTGGAGGTCGCCGAGATCATCAAGGCCAAGGACACGGAACTCGGGGTGCTCCGCGCTCGCGTCGAGACGCTCACCACGGAATCGAAAAACATGGGTGACGAGGCGGCGCGCTGGAAAGCGAAATACGACCTGGTCGAGGAGACAGTTTCGCGATACAAACAAGATGTCATGGTCTCCCAGAGGAAGGCGGAAGGGTACCAGAAGGAAACCGAGAAGGTGAACGAGGCGCTGAAGGCTGCAAACGCGGAAAAAGCCGAACTGCAGAACAAGCTCGAAGAAGCCAAGAAGGAGCTGCAGCAAAAGCTCGAAGACGCGTCGAAGGAATCGCAAGCAAAGATCGAAGAAGTTAAAAAGCAAGCGAAAGCCGAGATCGATGCCCAGCAAGCGGAAACTGCCAAGATCAAGGATTTGCTCTCGAAGTACGAGGCAGGGGTGAAGGAGCAAGAGAAGAAATCCCTTGCCATTCAAGACGAGATGGCGACCCTCAAGGACAAGCTCGTCAACGAAGTCGAGACCAGGAAGGCCATAGAATCGAAGTTAAGCCTAACCGCCATGCGCTTGATCCTCGGCAACGATGCCATCATCAGTCTATTCAACGAGTTGATCGCGAAAGCGATTCATAGCATCATGTTCGTCGTCCCGACCATAAAGGAACTCCAGCAGCTCGACCTCGCGAAGCTCAAGCCGTCCGTGAAGGCCACGGCAGCCGTCAAGTTCGACGTGGCATCCAGGGA
Organism: Candidatus Sigynarchaeum calidifontis; assembly: GCA_030587475.1. Lineage (GTDB taxonomy): Archaea > Asgardarchaeota > Lokiarchaeia > Sigyniarchaeales > Sigyniarchaeaceae > Sigyniarchaeum > Sigyniarchaeum tengchongense. Next base: position 32,898 of record JAUQYZ010000031.1, on the reverse strand, counting down.
TGACGTGAGAATCGTGGAGGAGATCCAAAAGAAAAACAGGATCGAGATCCGGGCGTTCAGTCTCGATGACCGATGGGGGATAAACGTCGACCGGGGAACCGTGTTTATCGGGGTGAACTCCAAAACGGAGCCCTTCGGCTTAATCACCGATAATCCGGAGGCGATCGACCTCTTCATGAGGCAATTCATCGTAGAGGCGTGGACGCGGGGCCGCCCGATCAACGTGAAGCCTTGAATCCCTGTTTTTTATCTTTCGCCATTCCCACGCGATCGTGCACCTCCAGGCATGAAAGGATATTTCCTCGATGATACTGCGCTCAATAACCGCCCGCGGGCTAGATCATGCAAGACAAGGTGCCCAGACCATGATCCCTCTATCAAGACCGCAAGTCGAGATGATCAAGAATGCCAGGCGCGTGATCTCGCTATTTGAAAAGTCGATCAACAATTTCAACCAGAGAAACATGCCCGAGCTCGCCAACCAGTGGAGCAGGATCCTTGCCAACTACAAACGCAGCCTGATGGCTCGGCTCCGCGCGTGAATTCTTCTATCCCTCTTTTTCCAACAAAATCAAGGTTCCGTCCCGAGATCCTTCTCTATCTTGAAGCCCACGATTTCGTCGTGCTCGGCCTGGCTCATACCGTCGAAGATCTTGAGCCTACCAGCAGGCATCCCCGCTTCCTTGATCTGTTCCGCGTAATGGGCTTGCATAAGTTCCTCTCGCTTTGGAAGCACCTTTCCAGTCATGAAGCTGCGTCCCTTCTTGATGCCCTTGATGCTATCGTCGATGTTCTTCACGACATAGAGCTTCTTGCTAATGACGCTTAGCAAGAAGAGGCTTACTAGCACCCCGGCTGCAAGCAAGGCGTAGAGCACGATGTACACGGCAGGGATGAGAAAGCCCGCCTGCTCGGACATGTTCTCCCCGGTGAGATAGTTCATCGACGGGATCAAGGATATGCCGAGCGTGACCAGCCCGATAAGGCTGAACGCGAGAAATATCCCCAATTTCTTTTTTTGCTCTAGCAAGTCTTTGATATTCAGCATCACGTGCACGCCCGATGAGCCGATACGCCTAACCGGATTGACTCGGGAGAAACATCCCGGGCGCAGCTATATCTGTTTTACGGAAAGACCGCGGTCTTGGTGGACGGGACGGGTTCGAGACCAGGTTGCCCCCGGACCGCGGCAATACGACGCTATCGTCGCTATGATTGCCTATTAAAAATGGACAGCCGTTTTTCTGGAGAAAAAAAAGAATCACGAAAGCAACAGGAGCCGGCTGGCTCAGCCTTCGAGTTCCTCGCGTACCAGCTCGGTGAGCGTTCGGAACTTGATAGCATCAGGGAGGGGACCAGTAACCTTGAGATCACCAGCCATGTACGCGCTCGTCGCGTCTGTCTCGCCTGAGAGGACGCCGACGGCGACGTCGCTGTTCATTGAAAGGGTGATATCAGGGGTGCCTTGCTCCCCGTCTTGTACATCGAATTTCCCCCCCTTGATGTTCATTGTAACCTTGGGGCCATTCGTGACGTTGAAGAGCAAGACGCGATCCCATCCTTCAATTTCGTCCTGGATTTCTTCGCTATTGTTCGCAATATCAGCCAGTACCTTGAAAAAATCGAGAATATCTTCGATTCCGAATTCTCCATTTTCTATCTTTTCTGCGAGTTCAGCCTTGTCCATCTTATTCACCAGTTACGGAATATCGCTGATGCGTTCTTGGAGCATTCGGCTCGTGGTCGTTAATTTCTCTCCTCGGTGAATGCTCCAATTGCGATGATCCTAGCTTGCTTTGGGTGTTAAAAAATATAGTGTCAAACTTGGCTCCGAACCCCGTCATCGCGTCTGTTTCCCTATATAGGTCTACTCGATTCTAGAAAAATCGTCACGTGGCGCGCTGCGTCCCCGCTTTTCATCTTGTATGCTTATTTATCGATTATTCATGCTAAATGTTGCTTCCAGGATGCGATCGATCCGGCCTTGCATAGAACAATAATTCAAATTGAGTTAGAAGGAGCCATGTTCTACCTTGAAAGGAGTGGCCGGGAATCTTGGCACGCATGACCATGTTTACTATGTAAAAGGTCAAAAGAATCGCACCATCAATCATAATCACAAAAGGTGCACGTGCCCATGTCATTCAAGGAGAAGGTCACCAGTCTGCAGGCCTACGACCCGAAGGAGATTGAACGCGAGATATATCTCTGGTGGGAAAAGGACGGCTACTTTCGACCGGAAAAGCAGCGCGAGCTCGGCCTCGTGAAGCCAACCTCACCACGCTTCTGCATCACCCTGCCACCACCCAACATCACGGGGCAGCTGCACCTCGGCCACGCGCTCACAATCGCGATCGAGGATCTCATGACGCGATACGAGCGATTGCAGCAAAGGGAAACGCTCTTCGTGCCTGGATCCGATCACGCTGGTATCGCCACTCAAAATGTCGTTGAGCGCGAGCTGAACAATCAAGGCATCAAGCGCAAGGAACTCGGCAGGGAAAAATTCATCGAGAAGGTCTGGGAATGGAAGAAGAAATACCACGCGCGCATCACCGAACAATCCAAGAGGCTCGGCATGTCGTGCGATTGGACCCGCGAGCGGTTCACGCTCGACAATGATCTCTCCCGTGCCGTTAGGAACGCCTTCGTGACCATGTTCAAGCGGGGGCTCATCTACCGGGGAAAGTACCTGGTCAACTGGTGTCCCGGCCGCTGCGAGTCCGCCATCTCCGACCTGGAATCCATACCGGACGAGGAGCAAGGTCATCTGTGGTACCTCAAGTACCCGATCGTGAGCAAGACGTTCAAGAAACCCGCGGGCGAGTGGGGCTCCGGGTCCTGGGCGAAGGGCGCGACAGAGTTCATCGAGGTCGCCACGACCCGGCCCGAGACGCTTCTCGGCGACAGCGGCGTTGCGACGCACGAGAAACACCAGAAGTACGGCAAGTTCATCGGCAAGAAAGCCATCTTGCCAGCGATCGGCCGCGAGATCCCGATATTCGCCGACCACCTCGTCGACCCGGAGTTCGGCACAGGAGCCGTCAAGGTCACGCCCGCGCATGATCCGGCTGACTACGACATGGGAGCCCGACACAATCTCGAATTCATAACTGTCATGGACGAGAAGGGAACGATGGTGCCCGGGCTAACGGGCAAGTATGCCGGCATGGATCGTTTCGAATGTCGCAAAGCAATCGTGGAGGATCTCAAGAAAGAAGGGCTTCTCCTCAAGATCGAGGATTACACGCATAGCATCTTCCGATGCCAGCGCTGCGAGACGATCGTGGAGCCGCGCATATCGACCCAGTGGTTCGTCAAGACCAAGTCCCTCGCCGAGAAAGCCATAGCCGCCGTGCGGAGCGGGGAGAGCAAGATCGTTCCCGAGCGGGAGGAGAAGCGATATTACCAGTGGATGGAGAACATCAAGGACTGGTGCATCAGCCGGCAGCTGTGGTGGGGCCACCGCATCCCCGTGTGGTATTGCTCCAGCGGCCACCAGGTGTGCGAGCTGGATGTCCCGAAAAAGTGCCCGGAATGCGGTGACACGAAACTCGTGCAAGATGAGGACGTGCTCGATACCTGGTTCTCATCGGGCCTCTGGCCGTTCTCCACGCTCGGCTGGCCAGACGAGCAAAATCCCGACTTCAAGCGCTTCTACCCGACGAACACCAGGGAAACAGCCTATGACATTTTATTTTTTTGGGTCGCCCGGGAGATGATGATGGGCTGCGAGCTCACGGGAAAGGCCCCCTACTCGTTCATCTACCTCCACGGCATCATCCGGAACGAGGACGGTAAAAAAATAAGCAAATCCATGCCGAACGTCGAGAAATACGACCCGCTCAACATCATTGCTGACTGGGGCGCCGACGTGCTCCGTCACACGCTCGTTTCAAACACGGTGCCAGGCATGGACGTCAACATGGACTTCCGCCAGCTAGACGCGTCGAAAAAATTCTGCAACAAGGTCTGGCAGTCGACGAAGTACGTCCTCGGGAACGTCGGGAGCGACGAGAACATTCCTAAATTTGACAAGAAATATCCTGTGAAGAAATTACAACTGGCAGACAAGTGGATATTGTCCCGTCTCAACAAGCTCGTCAAGCTTGCAACCGATCTCAACGAGCAGCACGATTACATGAACGCCATCCGGGAGATCAAGAGCTTCTTCTGGGACGAGTTCTGTGATTGGTACATCGAGGCGACCAAGGTGCGCTTGTATAGCGAGGCCGAGACCGACAAGGTCACCCCCAAGGCGGTGCTGCTACACGTGCTCGAGGCATGCCTCGTCATGATGCACCCGGTCATGCCACACCTCACGGAAGCGCTGTGGCAAGTGCTGCCCGCATCTGCCAAGAAGGGTCCCGCCATCATCGTAGCTAAGTGGCCAGAATTCACCAAGTCGCTCGTGAACGACGATGCGGAGGATGGATTCAAGCTCGCCATGGACATCGTGAAGGCGGTCCGCAGCGTGCGAACGGACTTCAATGTCCCGCCTGGCGCGAAGATACCGCTCGTCGTGGACGCGGGGGACAACACGTCCCTCGTCGAAAGTGCCAGGAACGAGATCGTCGCCCTCGCACGCATCGACCCGGGGAAGATGCGCATCGGCGTGAAGATCGACCCGCCCGCGCATTCCGGGAGGCTCGTCTTGCAAGGGATCACGGCATACCTGCCGCTCAAAGGCTTGATCGACATCGAGAAGGAGAAAGCGAGGCTATCTGGTGAAATCGCAAAAACCGAAAAGTTCACAGAGAACTGCCGTAAAAAACTCGCCGGGCCGTTCTCAGAGAAGGCGGCGCCCGAACTCGTCAAGCAAGAGCGGGAGAAACTCGCGGGTTACGAGGAAAAACTCGCCCGTCTGCAGGAGCAACTCAATATGCTCCGCTAGCCAGGCACATGGTTATTAAGCCTTACCCATACTAGTAACACGAATACGGCACGATTCCACTAAACAACGACGGCGAGACCACTCATGTTCGGGCCTCATCCATCCAAAGACATAACGGGCAGCACGTCATCGATACTTAAGGGCAAGACGATTTGCATGTGCTTGACCGGCTCGGTAGCCGTCATGACCGCGCCGATCATCGCGCGCGAGTTCATGCGACTCGGCGCGGAGGTTGTGTGTGTTATGACGAAGGCAGCAACCCAGCTCATCGATCCGGCGCTCATGTACTGGGCGACGGGTAACCCGTGCATAACGACCCTCACGGGCGCCGTGGAACACGTGCAGATCGCCGGGAACAGGGCAAAAACGGCGGATATCGTTCTCGTGTGCCCTGCGACCGCCAACACGATTTCCAAGATCGCCGCAGGGATCGACGACACCCCGGTCACGACCGTCGTCACGACCGCGTTCGGCTCTGGTCTCCCCATCGTGATCGTGCCGGCCATGCACGAGCAGATGTACCACCATCCCATCCTCGAGGAAAACATTCTCAAGCTCAAGCGCCTGGGCGTCGAGTTCGTCGGCCCCCGTATGTCCGAGGGCAAGGCGAAGATAGCAAAGATCGACGAGATCGTCAACCGCTGTCGCGACATCATCATCCAGAACCCCGAGTTGAAGAATCACAAGTTCTTGCTCACGGTCGGCGCGACGCGGGAATACATCGACCGGGTACGATTTATCAGCAACCCGAGCAGTGGAAAGATGGGAATGTCCATCGCGGAAGAGATTGTCGCCCGTGGCGGCACCGTGACAATCATACACACGAAAGGCGTCCCAGACCCGCCACTAAGCAACAACGTGCGGACCATCGAGGTTACCTCGACGAGGGAACTGCTCGATGCCACGATGAAGGAACTCAAGGACTGCAAGTACCAATTCTTCATCAGCGCCGCCGCGGTCTCGGACTTCCGCCCGGGAGAGGTGTTTGACGAGAAGGTGTCGTCGCAGAACGAGCTCGTTGTGAAACTTGTCCCGAATCCCAAGATCATCAAGGAGGTCAGGAAAGCGTACCCGGGCATATTCATCGTCGCGTTCAAGGCCGAGGTGCCCAAGACGCCGGACGAGATGATCGAGAAGGCCTACGCCGCCCTCAAGTCGTCGGACGCGGATTTCATCGTTGCCAACGACGTGGGTCGTCCTGACACGGGATTCGACTCGCCGACGAACGAGGTCTACATGATCGACAAGGAGAAAAACGTGTTCCACGAGCCATTGCAGACCAAGCGGCTGATCGCGGTCAAGCTCGTCGATAAGATTATGGAGACCTATCGTGGCAAGGAATTCGAGAAGAAGAAAGGAAAGTGAGTGATACAACCAATGGAAACAGAAAAAAAGGAACATGCCTACCAGATCATCGGCGTTGCCATGTGCATCTGGCTGGCTGCCGTGTTCATCTACGACTGGCGGTTCATGCTGTATTTCTCGTGCTTCTCGTTCGCCATCATGGCCGTCGGGATGCTGGCCAAGCTGCACAATTACTACCTGAACCTGTTCACCGTTTCTTACCTGATCGTGAGTGTCTACTTGCTCGCGCGGCAAGCGCTGTGGGTGGCGCAATATGGCGTCGCCGCGGATTACACGTATCTAATAGCAAATCCAGATCCGCTTTCTAAAGTTGCCCCGTGGTGGATCCATGTCGTCATGCACGGGATTCCAATCCCGCTCGTGTTCCTCATCATGGCCGAGAAGAAGATCGCGGTCGACTGGAAGAAGTTCGCGATCATCGCTATCATCCTCGTCGCGTGGAGCTATACGATGGACGGATACAGGTTCATCCTTATGCCCGACTTCTGGATCGCCTACCCGCTGGGGATCCCCTTGACCGTCGTCTACTTGTACGTGTACAACAAGTGGATCCGCCCGAAGCTGCTCGCCGGGGCCCAGGCGGCCGAGAAGGCGCAAGCGACAGAGCAATCCCGGAAATAATAAATCCCACCTTCCATGAATTTACACACCAGAAAAAGTGAACAACCATGCCTGGCAGTCATGGATCCCTTACAAAAGCAGGAAAGGTCCGCGGTCAAACGCCCAAGGTGGAATCCCACGCTGTTCAGAAGAAAATCCCTCGCGTGCGGAATTTCAAGCACTTCACGCAGCGCGTGCTGTCAAGCAATTTTGCAGGCCAGCCTGACAGCCTCGGTGCCATCAAGGCGAAGCGCGCGGCGGCACCGAAGTTCAGCGAATAGAATTCATTCGATACATCTCCCTACCTTCTCGGTTTTCTTGATCTTACATACATCCATCAAGCTATTCTTTCGACAGCACGTGCTATCGAGAAAAAGGATGGTAGATAAAAAAAATCAGAGGGGTTCAAACCCGACGTCGACTTGCACGCCGGCGGGAGTCTGCGTCTCGACGAACTTGAGCTTCATCTTCATGTCGATCTTGATCGTCTCGGGCTTCTTCGGGTCGACGCCCTGCAGTAGAGCAGTGATCGCCGCGCCGTTGTCTAGCGTGACCACTCCGAACGCGTAGGGGTTTTTCGCGCTATAGCCGCGCTCCTCGAATTTCCTCGTGCCCACGTGCACGCAGCTGAATGTCGTGAGGGTGCCTTTCTGATTGGTCAGGTCGATCCATTCGACGTCGGACGACAAGCACTTGGAGCAGATCGGCCTCGGTGGCAAGTCCGTCTGACCACAAGCTTTGCACCTGGAACCCATGAGCTTCTTTTCCTTGAGGTATGCAAGGTAATTCTCTTGCAGGATTGGTTTTTGGGTCGACATACTTTTTTCCTCCATCACATGCGCTTGAACACGTGCACGACGCACGTGCCGCCGGATCCGCCAAGATTGTGCGCGAGCCCGACCTCGGGGTTGCCCTTTACCTGGCGCTTGTCTGCCTTGCCCCGCAGCTGCTTGAATATCTCGACGACTTGCGCCGCGCCGGTCGCTCCGACGGGATGACCCTTGGCCTTCAAACCGCCGTCCGTGTTTATTGGAATGGAACCGTTGATCTTGGTCTCGCCATTTTTCACGAGTTCCGCTGCCTTGCCTGGTTTTGCAAAGCCCAGGTCTTCCATTGCGACCAGTTCGGCGATCGTGAAGCAATCGTGTACTTCAGCAGTCTTGATATCCGTCGGCTTCAGTCCGGACATCTTGTACGCTTGCTCCGCGGCGGTGCGTGCCGCGATGAACGTCGTGTATTCACCCCGGTCGTGCAGTGCCATGCTCGAGTTGCCTTGGCCCGTGCCCGCGACGAGGACCGGCGTGTCGGTGAACTTTTTAGCGATGTCCTTGGCCGCCAGGAACAAGCAAGCTGCTCCGTCTGTTATCAAGCTGCAATCAAAAAGCCGCAGCGGGTATGCAACCATCACATTCGACGGACTCCTCAAGAAATCGAACTCATCCTTCCAGGCGGGGACGTCCCCCCCGGATTTTTTCACCTTCTCGATCTTCGAGTTCATGATGTCCTTGATAGTCTGCTGCATCTGTGCCTTCGGGTTCAGCATCCCGTTCTCGTGGTTCTTGATCGCCACGCGGAACAAGTCCTCGCTGGTCGTGCCGTACTTGTGAAAATGCGCCGACGCCACGTTCGCATAGAGGCCTGGAAAAGTGGCACCCACGCGCGCCTCGTAAACGGCGTCCGATGCTGCCGCGAGTGCCTCCGTCACGCCCGCCGTCGGAAGCGACGTCATCTTTTCAACCCCACCGATGCACACCACGTCCGCGACCCCGCTGGCTACCGCGAGCACGGCGTGCCGGAATGCAAGGCCGCTGCTGGCACACGCTCCCTCGAACCTCGTTGCCCCCTTGGGTGTAAGACCTACCAGGTCCGCCATAATCGGTCCCAAATGACCCTGTCCCGTGAAGAGATCCGCGGTGAAGTTACCAAGGTACAACCCGCCATCGATATCTTTTCGCACGTCGATCCCTTTATCGACGCTTTTTATGCAGTCCAAGAATGCCTCTACCCAGAGATCGGGATTTTGCTTGTCGGGGAACGCGCCAAAATGAGAAATGCCGGCGCCCACGATCGCAACTTCCCTCGCTAGCTTGCCCATGTTATATCACGATATTATTTTGTCAAATGAATTATCAGAAATTTCACGCACGTATGCTACTAAGAAATGCACGGGGAATAAATATTCAACAACGCGGGACGTGTTAAACAACCAAGGTATATATGATCGCCTCCGTATAGGATGATGGGAAGCAAGAAAATGGATAAGCCTAGAAAAGCCCCCGCGGGCGAGGACGCAACCAAGCTGGAGAAGCCCGCGATGGCGCTCCCGCCGGCCGAGAAGGTACAGCCCGTCTCGTCATATATCTCGCGCGTGCAATCACGATGCGCCGCTGCCAGCGAGAAGGGAGTGTCGAACTTGCAAGAGCTGGCGTTCGCGAAGGGGCTCGCCAAGATCCTCGCTTTTTACGGCACGCTGGTCGTGCAAGAGGGGGGAGGGGGAAATAAAAACATCGTGTACCACGGGAACGTTGTCGTTAACAAGAATCACCACGGCATCGACGTTTCAACCGGGGAATTGAAGATACCGGGCGCCTTCAAGGAAGTTTCGATGTTCGAGGTGGACATGGACAAGATCCTTGTCGATTTCAAGGATTTTGCCTTGATGATGGATGATTTCTTTGACTTCTTGCGCATTAACGTCCCCTCTATCGTGTTCTTGCACCATGCAGACGCGTTCTTGTCACGATCATTCAAGGTCAAGGAGAGCTCCTCAGCAGCAACTTTTATCATCCGGTTCAGCCAATTCATCGTTAATCGCGTTTTTCAAAGGGACAAGCTCGTCCTCGTCATCGTAACGGACAATCCACGGGCAATTGAGCCGCGCTATCTCAACACGGTCGATTTCACGGTCGACATCGACCTGCCCAAGCGAGAGGAGCGGGAACTCTACCTCCACCACCTGCTCTCGCCCGAGGGAACGGTCGATTTCTCGATCGTTTCCGGCGAGATGGAAGGGTGGACCTGGGGGGACATCGAGGCGTTTGCCAAGCACGCCATGCTCCAGAAGCAAGTCAAGGAGCTGAAGGATGTATCTGCCAAATTCTTGCTAGATGCCATGCATGGCGACAACGATCTTGACGAGTTCATCCCGCCGTCGACCAGATTCACGACACAAAAGGCCAAACATCGTGGCGACGAACATGAGCCGCGGGCGCCGCACCAACAGCAGCAACCAGTGCTGGTTCCTAGCGGGATCCTAGCGAACCCGGCCAGCGGGATCCAGCAGCTCGTTGACGACCCGTTCAAGGAAGTGCTGTGGGAATCTGCTGCGGACCGTGACTACGATGCGATCGCTCGGGTTCTCGAGCACATGGACAAGGGCGTGTTCATGCAAGAGGACAGGGCTTGTCTCGCAATGTATCCTTTTATAATACACGACGACATTCTCACCGCAAAACGAAAGCTCGACGCGGCGAAGAACAAGATCGACATGATCAAGAGGCATTTCCGGGGAAAAACTTCTTGATCAACAAGGAATCCGGGGGCGAACATCACCATTGACCCAGCAAGGGTGCACCACAAATGCCTTGAACGGCCTCCTGTTGGAATGGATCGAGTTGGAACAGTTTCTCTCCTTTAAAAAAGCCACGATCTCCCTGGACTTGAAGGACGGGAGCACGTCAAGGTTTTCTATCATCACGGGGCCGAACGGTGCGGGCAAGTCTGCCGTGTTCCACGCGCTCAAGTTCGTCCTGGGTTCGAATGCCAAGGACGGGCGGTATGCCAAGTGGGAGGGATTCATCCACACGGGTTGCGATTTCATGCGCGTTCGAGCCGGGTTCCGGGCATTGAACGACATGACCTACGAGATCGCTCGGCTATATAGGAAAGACCAGGGCTCTGATTTCTACATAAACGGGAAGCACGTGAATGCCACGACGTTGAATGCTCTCGTGGAGCAGTTCCGGATCTTTCCTGATAATATATTCTCGTTCGTGGCCCAGGGCCACGTGAATAAGATTAAAGACTTGTCAGCGCGCGAGATCTACAGGCTCATCGAGGACGGTATGGGCGTGGCCAGCTTACGGGAAGAGATCGAGGCCAATGTAAGAAAGGTCGCCGAGCTGCAAGCCGAGCTCGACCGGCTCCGCGCGCAGAAGGAGACGTGTTCCAAGCAGCAGCGGGTGCTGGAGGGCCAGATGGCCAAGCTCGCGGAAAAACGGCAGCTGGAACGTGAACTCCTGGGATACCGCGCCGAGCGCAGCTGGGCCCAGAAGGAGGATATAAAGCGCAAGATCGAAGGCAAGCACGCAGAGGCCAGCGCCAAGGAGGACGAGATGCGAACCGTCGGCAACGAGAAAGCCGCGCTGATAGCAAAGATGGACGAGATTATCCGCGAGAGAGACGCCGTCGACACGGACATTAACGCGAAGCAATGCGAATTGGGAACCTTGAAAGCCGAACAGGCCAGGCTTGCGGAAGAGATCGGTCGGTGGGACAAGATCAAGCGAGAGCTACACCAGCACAACGAGGAGCTGAGGCAAAAAAAGGACGAGGCGACCAAGGTACTCGAGGATCTGGAAGTCCAGCTTCGCGACGCGAGTGCCGAGAAGGAGCGCACGGAGGCCAAGTCGCGCGAGCACGCGTCGACCATACACGATCTTCAAAACATGTTCACGCGTCTATCAAACGACCTCGTCAAGAATCAGGACTGGATCGATGAGCACGATCGCGTGAAGCGGGACATCGAGAACGAGCGGCGGGACAAGAAGCAGAACGAGAAGAGGCTCGAGGAGAACGAGGCCGAGATCAAGTCACTCATCGAGGAAATCAATGAGTTCAGCACGGAACTGCGACAAATCAAATGGGACTATTCCGCGGATGGGAAGCGCGATTTGAAGACGCTACTGGCCCAGGAAATCAAGGACATCGACGCCGCGATAAAGGAAAAAGAGGATGCCCGTGCAATCAAGAAGCGTATCGAGGCCGATTTGCTTAAAGAACTCGGCCGCGGCACCGGGGCGCATGAAGACGAGCGCAGGACTTTCAAGGAGGTCGAACTGCTGAAGCAAGACATCCAGCGTCGCGGCCTCCAGGACAGCATAAAGGGGCCCATCTACGAGTACATGGAATTCGATCGGGCGCACGCGAGGGCAATCGAGGCCCAATTCAAGAAACACGGGCTGCTCGGTTTTATCTCGTTCTCGGGGGATAACTTCAACCTACTTAACTCCTTGCGGAATAAATACAAGGTTCCCGCCACGATCTATCACCCGAGTAAATCCGCTTCAGCGTCGCAAGAAAAGCCCCCGATCAAGTTTCCAGGGGTCGTCGATTACCTATACAAACTCATCAAGGTCCCGGATTGGCTCCGATCCCTCGTCGATCGCATCGCCCGTGACACGATAGTGGTAGAAACATTCTCTGATGCCGTCAAGCTTGTGAAGGCAGACGATCGAGCAAGGTGTATCACGCTCGATGGGGTCATTGTCGAGGCGAAAGACGATGTTATCGAGTCTCAACCGCCGTATTTCGGGCCTCTCATCTTAATTCCCCAGCGCGAGGGAGAAGATAGCGCGGGACTTTCTATGCGCGCCAACCTCGTGGCCAAGGAGATCGCCACGCTTGAGGAACAAATTGAGGAGCTGAGGCGGCAACATAAGGAAAAGGAGGGCAAGCAAAACGACCTGGTCAAGATCCGGATCTACCTGAAGCAAAAAGAGATCAAGAGCACCAAGAAAAACCAGTTACTCGCTGACAAGGATGATATCAAGGAAAATATCAAACGTAACGATGAAACTATCCAGCAACTCCTTGCAGAACAGAAAAAGATCGAGGCGCAAAAGCCACGCGAGGTTCTCTTGCTGAAAAACGAGCTGTCAGCGACGAAAAACCGCCTGGAAGAGGCACTGGCACGGAGCACGGCTGTCGACGGGGTAATGCAAGCCGCGCGATCCAAAGCTGCCGAGATCGAGAAGGCAAGGGACGAAGCGGAAAGGCGCTTGAACGCGATCGTGGACGAACACGAGCGGTTGAAGGCCGAAATCAGGAAGAATGCCTCGGATGTCAAGGAAATCGGGGAGCGTATTGACGCGATCAAGGCACAAGCGAAGGGACGTACTGAGGCCATCGCCAGCCTTTCCAAGCGCAAGGAGGAACTCGGCGAAACCCTTAAAGAGGGGACTAGAAAGCTGAACGAGCTCGAGCTAAGGCTCAAGGTCCTTGACATGGAGCGGGAACGCGCGTGCCAAGAAATCACGAACCTCGAACGCGAGCAAGCTTATATCGATTCCAATCTAAAGGGTCAGGTCAAGCCCGAGCAACTCAAGACGATCGAGGAGTATGACTTGCTGATCGCCCGCGTGGCCAAGAGATTGGCAGCTCCCGACTTTTTTTGCATCACGGACGCCATCGAGCGAGAGCACGCCGAGAATTGCCGCGTCCTCGCCGGCATCTCGGCCAAGATGGACGAGATAGGGCAAGAAGTTTCGAAAGTGGATGCAATTGGGAGTAAACTCAAGGAAACTTACGTTGAACGAATGGGCGGGAAGGTGCAAGAACTCGAAGGGTTGGTCAACGCTAAATTCACCGAGCTGGGCATCCCATTCCGACCCGTCCTCGTCGCGAGCGGGGGTTTCACAGATCCGACCATAGACATCTCGGTCGACTTCTTTAACGGCGTCAAGCTTCCCCTCGCGGCTGTCTCGGAGGGGCAGAAGTCGATCATCGCGCTCGCGATCATGCTCACGCTGCAAGATCTCAACCCGGGCCCCATCTGCGTGTTCGACGAGGCGCATATCTACCTTGACGATTCGAACAAGGAGCTGATCTCCCGATTGATCCGCAAAACCACCGAGCACGTCCAGCTGATCATGCTTGTCCCTACCACGTCCCACGGATTTATCAAGTCGGCAGACAAGATCATCGCAATTGTCAGGCAAGGGATGAAATTCGCGAACGGCGACACGGGCGGAAAGGAACTGAACCAGCTCGGGCCATCACGGGTCATCGAGCTGGACGAACAAGAGTTCACGCGTATGGTCGAGAAACAATGATCGAAGCATCGACGGGGGCGTAGCGTAGTGAAGGTGACGAAACAGCTTGCACTCGATTATTTCGCCGGGCAGCTCCTCGAGATTAGGAACGACATCAAGGCGGGCAGGGCTGACCCGATGCAACCGCTCGCCGACTACATTTCCGCGTTCCAGGCATTGCCAGATGACCGTCTTGCCAAGCTCCCTGATTTTGTTTCTTTATTTTCCACGCTCTGCGATATCCTCGATTACAAGATCCAGGCATTTAAGGCCATGGTGTTCGAGATAGGCAAGGACAAGCTCATCCGATTTTTCCAGGATCCAGGGAGCCTGGAAGCGGTGACTAACCTGGTTCGCTGGCGCGAGACCGTGGAATTCACAACCATTTCCCGACCCTTTTTGACCGATGTCCTTGCTAGTATAGGCCGGGAACGCCGCCCGATCCCGGCATACGAGGTCATCGACGACGAAGCCGGTTCGGTCCGGGCGAGCTTCGAGCTTGCCATCGACGAGCGCAATTTTTTCCAGGAAAAGGCAAAGATCATAGATTCCTTGCGCGATGCCAGGCAACTGGCGGGAAAGTCCAGCGTACCGCTAGGGGAAATCCTCGATCATCTCGAAATCGAGCTCTATATTGACCGAATCAAGGCATTCATCCACGTCTTGCATCTGATCCAAGATGGCGATCTCGTGATACAAGACAACCCAGACGGCGACAAGGCCGGCAGGCCAGCTGCAGGAACCAGGATCAGCTTGTGGAGGGAAGGGGAATGAACGCGTTCAAGGTTATCAGCTTTATGCTCGCCCGCCGCGGCGACGAGATCGGAGCCACCGATGAGGAATTGATAAAGTCGCTCGGATTGCAAGGGAAGGGAGATTCGGAACAACTTTACCGCATGCTCCAGGCATACTCGAACAATATCGAAGTTTTCGGCTTCAAGGTCGAACGGAACGTGCTGGACGGGCACTGGTTCCTGGCTTGTACGGGAGACGTCGCCAGCCAGGCACGTATCAACCCCTTTCAAGGGCGCACCAGGCTCGCATCGACGCTCGTAGCGGTGTTAATCGCGACCACTTGCGATGATGGAGGAGCAACAGTCGAGCAGGTCCGTCGGATCAGGAAGATCAAGGACGTGGTGCCGGACTTGAAGGAACTGGAGGCGCTCGGGCTGGTCAAGGTCAAGGGCGACAAGATTTCGCTGACCGAGCGCGTGGGGTATTACGTGGATCTGGCGCAATTCATGCGGCAGTTCACTGACCACGTGAATGAAACGTACAAGTGACCATTGGAATGCCGATGAGAACGAGCAGCCAACGCGTTCACGCGCCAAACCTGCGCTCGCGCTTCTGGAACGCCCGGATGGCGCGCCAGAAGTCGATCTTGCGGAACTCGGGGAAGTAGGCGTCCTCGAAGTACAGTTCCGAGTAGGCGGACTGCCAGAGCAAGAAACCGGACAGGCGCTTTTCGCCCGAAGTGCGAATGATCATATCCGGGTCGGTGCCGTTCTTGTAAAGGTGTTGCTGCACGGTCTCGTCAGTTATGTCTTCGATATTGATAACGCCATCCTTGACATCCTTGGCAATTTGCTTGATGCTGTCAATGATCTCAGCACGGCCACCGTACGCAACCGCCATGTTAAGGAAGAGCTTGTCGTAATTCTTCGTGGCCTCCTCCAGCTCGTGAATCGCGGCCTGGGCCTCGGGGGGGAGCAAGTTGAGGCGGCCAATGGCGGCGACCCGGACCTGATTCTCGTGGATGCGCGGGTCGTGCTTCACCTCGTCAGCCCCTTTTATAATAAGCTCCATAAGCGCCTTGATCTCTTCCGGAGGGCGCTTGAAGTTCTCCGTGGAAAGCACGTACAACGTGAGCGTCTTGATCTTGAGGTTGAAGCACCAGTCCAGGACGTCCTTTACCTTCTCGTATCCCATGAAATGGCCCCAGTTCACGTCCATGCCATATTTTTTCGCGAACCGCCGGTTCCCGTCGAGGATGATGCCGATGTGGCTCGGGACGGGGCCGTCCTTTATCTGTTTCCAGAGCCGGCGCTCATAAAGCTTGTAGGCAAGCGCGGTGAAGATGGATTGCCGCTTGCGATGTTTACCGTTATCTTCCATGTTCATAGCGAAAAGGCCATCCCGGCGTTAACAAGCAGTTAATATAACTGAAGTGCTATAGAAAAGGTTTCCCTTCTGTCCTTTGAATTCTCAACGACGCGCTATTGGTAGCCTTCCGGGCCACCACGCTGGATGAATGCCTCGATCTCCCCGTTTTTCTTGCCGCAGCTCGGGCACGTGGATCGCATCCCCTCGACATCGATGGTGAGGTGAACCCTCGTGAAGAGGGCACCGCATTCGCACGGGAGGTACTTGGCGCCGCACGCGTCGCACAGCAAGAGCGGGCCTTTCACGAACGGTAACTTGCGCTTGAGGATGCTGTCGTTCTGGGGGTGGAAGGTCGTGCCGCCGCACTCGTCGCAAGTTCGATCGACCATTTCATACACCTGAAGGGAATAAAGTACTCGAATAAAAAAAGAAATAGATACGATGGCTTATAACTTGTTCGGATTCGCGCTCGTGCCATCCCACGCCCTGATGTCCGGATTGACGAAGCCACACTTCTCGCATTTGCTGCTCACTTCCCAGGCTTCGAGCGCGGGATGCACGCGGGTCACTAGCGCACCACATTTTGGGCATTGATAAAATTTAGCCCCGCAGCCAGTGCACATTTGAAGGCCCGCAGCTTTCTCCACGAATGAAAAGGTTCGCTTCATCCACGCATCGACAACCATGCGGAACGTCGTCCCGCCGCATTCAGTGCATTCCAGGTTTGCCATTTTGAACAACTCCACTTTTTTTCTTGAATCGTTATTGACAAGCGCCTACTCGGATGGAAGGTTCCCGAGCATCTCGACCGACTGCTTGTTCAGGTAATTGTCGCAGATCCGGCCGCCCTCGACCGTGAGCACGTACCCTGCATCTTGCGACTTGACGTACCCCTTGTTTTCCAGGTCCATGCAAACACTTTCGACTTGTGCCGGGGACATGTTCACGTTAAAATCTTGCCCCATCGACTCCACGATGTCATCAATGGTCGCGGGCGCGCAGCGTTCGTCTTCCATTATGCCGATGGCCGCGCATATGCGCTTCACGTTGATGTCCGTTTCGTCGCCGTTCTCGTCCACGTAGTCTTGAAGCCAAGGATTGTCCTTCACCAGTTGCTCTATCTTCGCGTCGTTTCCCTCGGCAACCGCGGTGTCAAAGTCCTTTTTTATGCGCCTTTTTTTCCACAAGACTATTTCCACCACAATCCTTGGGTGATGATTTAAAAAACGCCTCAGCCCCTAAAAAGAATTTCTCTTCATGAAAATCTTGGAGCTGCCGTCTTCATCGCCGGTGCTTTTATAAGGTGTCGATGTGAAATGCTAGCGATAAGCGGTCATAATAGGATTGCAAGAGGAATGAAACCGATGAGTTTAGACTGGGCAAAAATTCAAAGTAAACCAGACAAGGATCACAAGGCCCGCGGGAGCGTCTTGCTCGAGATGCGCGCCAAGATAGATGCCCTGGAGAAGGAAGTCACCTCCTTGGGCGGAAAGCTGGAAGGAATGAAGGTGACCGTCGAGACGACGACGGGCGAGAAGGACAAGCACATGAAGAACCTCGTGGACGAGAAGAACAAGATGCAATCCGACCTCGAGGGCCGGATCAGGGCGTTGGAGAGTAAGATCAGCCAGCTCGAGCAGAAGAACCGCGACTTGTCGGCGAGCCTCGATGCATCCAAGCAAGAGACGAGGCAGAAGGCAGCCGAGGCAGATGAAATCAGGAAGGAGAACGAAGACCTCAAGAAGAAACTCGATTATCTCGAGCTGGAATTGCAATCCAGGGATTTCGACTTCTTCAAGAAGTATATCAAGGAGAAATCATCGAAAGCGGCGAAGACCTTCGAGCAGAAGCCGAACCCGTGAAAACGACATTCCAGCTTCTCTTTATTCCCTTTTTTCATCCAAGCCATCGGGCGAAACAATTTTATGCGGCGGGGGCGAATGGTCACTGCATCCACGGCCGCTGCGACAAGCACGGCTAGCTCGGAGAATGACCATCATGACCAAGGAAAAAGCACTTGTACCCGTCAAGCCCCGCAAGCACATCGACCCGGCCATCCGGGGTGACTCGTGGGGACCGGTCAAGAAGGCAATTCGTCGATACGAGAAAGAAGCAGGGGTGTCGGCGAACGAGCTGCTTAATTTCATCGAAAAATACACGGAACTTTATGACGCGGTCGAGACGAGCACGATGATCAAGGCAGTGGCCTTCCTCAACAACCAGAGCGCGGGGAACATGCTCAAGGTCGCCGGCCGAGCCATCAAGGTCACCTTGCCTGCCTATTTCGAGCGGAAGAAGGTCTACAAGTTCATCGCCAACCACCCCGGCTTCAAGGAATTGCCGGCGGAACATGACCACCTGAAGCGCCTCGTCACGAAAGAAGTCGAGGAAAAATCCGATTACTTGCACGCGGCGGCCGAGTACTTGCGCGTGCTCACCTACACCATGAAGTCGGGCAAGATCAAGGTCGACTTCGAGGGCAAGAAGGTGACGTTGACCCGCCTCCGCGGCAACTTGTGGGAAGGAGACCGCGACAAGAGGGAACGGTCGTGGCGGCTCATCTTCGACACGATCGTGGCCAAGCAGAAATGGTTCAACGCGACTTTCGACAAGCTGCGGTCGAACCGCGAGAAGCAAGCAAAGAAGGCTGGCTTCGAGAACTGCCGGGACTACTTCCACCACAAGCGCGGCCGCTTCGACTACACGCCAGATGATTGCTTCAAGTTCCACGACGCTGTCGAGGCCTCGGTGTTGCCGTTCATCAAGGACTTGAACAAGGCGCGGTGCGCCGAACTCGGTATAGACATCTTGCGGCCGTGGGATCGCTACGTGAACCTCGGTGGCCACGAACTCAAACCCTACCAGAAACCAGAGGAACTGGTTGACAAGATGGTGAAGGTCTTCGCGCGGGTCAGGCCAGAGTATGGAACGACGCTCCAGTTCATGCGCGACCACGGTTTCATTGACCACGAGAATCGGCGCGGCAAGGTACCCGGGGCTATGTGTACCCCGCTAATCGATTACCAGTGCGGGTTCATCACGGCGAACACGGTGGGCACCCACGGTGACTTGTGCACTGTCGCGCACGAGGGCGGCCATGCCATGCACGACCATGCCATCTCGTCCATCCCGATCGGGATGTACCACGAGCTCATGTCTTTTCCCATGGAGGCTGCTGAGGTCGGCTCGATGGCCATGGAATTTCTCGTCCTCGACGAGCTGGGCGAGTTCTACAGCGACCCGCGGGATGTCGCCATTGCCAAGGCCTACCTGATCGAGGACGCCGCGCGCTTGTTGCCGTGGGTCTCGGTCGTCGACGCGTTCCAGCAGTGGATTTACACGACCCCCAAGCAAACGCCCGCGGAGCGCAACGCGTGCTTCGCCGGCTTGATCGACCGGTTCGAGGGAGCCTCGGGGATCGACTATTCCGGCCTCGATAAAGAAAAGCAAGTCATGTGGATCCGCCAGCCCCACATCTTCCAGTCGCCCTTCTATTACATCGAATACGGCATCGCGCAGCTCGCGGCACTCGGCATTTACAAGAACTTGCGTTCCAAGGGACGGACCGCGATTGACATGTACGACGCGTTCTTGCACGCTGGTAACTCCAAGCCGCTGCCGGAGCTGTACCGCATCGCGGGCGTGAAGTTCGACTTCTCCAGGGAGTATATGGCGGAGATCATGGCCTTCTTGAAGTCGGAACTCGCATCCACTCGCTCGTGAACGGCGAACGATTTTCCCTTTTCCTACTCCCCGGGCTTCAAGACCTGGCCGGGCTTCGATGGCTTGAGCGGGAACGTGTCGGGCTTGGGATGGAGCGCTAGATAGAGCAGCTTGTAGCCGCCGTAGGTCATGAGCGCGCCGATCAAGGCGGAAACACCGTTGTTCACGGAATCTCGAATGTATTGCATACGCAGGGTCTCGTTGTTGAAGTTATTTGCCATGGCCTGGAAGCTCTTGACGAACGGCACGATGAACAACCCGACAATGACGAGCCCACCGATTATCAAGGCCACGGAGATGAAATAGTAGATCTTGCGGCGCTTCTTGTCGATCTGGGGGGCCGGCTCGGGGGCGGGCGCGCTCTTTTGCGGGGGAAGGTGCTTCTTGGGTGCCTCCCACGATGCCGGGTTTTTGTTTTCGATTGCCATCACGGGATGTGACCAGACGAAGCCTATTAAACCTTAAAGATGCTCCCGTGGTATCAAGCGCGTGGTGAACCGTCACATGGGAAAGACACAACAGAAAGGCAAGCTATTCGCCATCGCGGCAGATGGCGTGGATCCCAAGATAGTTCCTTCGAGGATTCTTCGCACGGGTGCAAAGATCCCGGCCATTGGCCTCGGCACCTTCGGCTCGGATCGCGTTCCGGGTGAGGACATCGCTGCAGCTGTCCTCGGGGCCGCTGAAGTTGGTTACCGGCATTTCGACTGCGCCGCGGTGTATGGCAACGAGCATCTCATCGGCAGGTCGCTCAAGGCGATAATGGATGGTGGTGTGAAGCGCGAGGACTTGTGGATCACGTCCAAGCTATGGAACGACAAGCATGGCGAGGCAGACGTGATTCCTGCATGTGAAAAGACGCTGAAAGACTTGCAACTCGACTACCTGGACTTGTACCTGGTCCACTGGCCCTTCCCGAACTTCCATCCGCCCCATTGCGACGCCAATTCTCGTTCCAAGGATGCAAAGCCCTACATTCACGAGGATTACATGAAGACATGGCGGCAGATGGAGAAGCTCGTCGACCAGGGGCTCGTGAAACACGTCGGAACATCGAACATGACCATCCCGAAGCTCGAGCTCGTCTTGCGGGACGCGCGCATCAAGCCCGCGGTCGAGGAGCTGGAACTGCATCCACACTTCCAGCAGCCCGCCATGTTCAAGTTCATCGTGGACAACGGCATGGTTCCCGTCGCTTATGCGCCCATCGGCTCGCCCGCCAGGCCGGACAGGGACAAGATGCCGGACGACACCGTGGTCACCGAGGATCCCGTCATCGTCAAGATCGCCGAGCGGCTGAAGGTGCACCCGGCCGTCGTCTGCATCATGTGGGCAATCAAGCGCGGCCAGGTTCCCATTCCCATGTCGGTCAACCGGCGAAATTACCTGGCGAACATCCAGGCAGCGGTAAACAACCCGCTCACCAAGGAGGATATGGACGCGATCGCCAAGATCGACAAGAACTGCCGCCTCATCAAGGGACACGTGTTCCTCTGGAAGGAGGGGCAGACCTGGGAGGCATTGTGGGACATGGACGGCAAGATCACCCCGCCATAACAATTGCATCGTCATCCTCCCTTTATAATTTCAATCCTTTTCTCAAATCCGCTGTCGAACATCATGTTGATATAGGACAAGCTTGAAGCACTGGTCATGCACATATTCCTCGTCATTTTCGACACGCTGCGAAAGGATCACGTAGGCGCCTACGGTAACCCATGGATCCACACGCCTTACCTCGACGCGTTCGCCCGTGACAGCGTGATCTTCGACAATGCATATCCAGAATGCCTTCCGACCCTTCCTTATCGCCGGTGCATCCATACTGGGGCCAGGACGTTTCCCTACAAGTATCAAAGGACGACACCCCCCGTCCGTGGTGATTCTGTCCACGGGCTCGGTTGGACTCCCATCCCTGAGCACCAGGACACGCTAGCAGAGGTACTTCGCGACCGTTATACAACAGGATTTGTCTCCGATACATACCACCAGTTCAAGCCAGGAATGAATTACACTCGCGGTTTTCACCAGTGGGAATTCATTCGAGGCCAGGAGAGCGACCCGGTTCGGACGGCGTCGCGCGAGGGCGCTCCTTCGGATATCCCGGGCATTCGGCGTTTCTATCCCGTCAAGGAATGGCCCGATGAGGAAAACGCCCCCCAGCCGAGCGTGAGACTGCTCGATCAATTCCTCCACAACATGCGAGAGCGCGTCAAGGAGGAAGACTACCTGGTCGCCCGCGTGTTCCGGGCGGCGAATCACTTCTTAACGCAGAATTGGCAGCGCGATGATCTCTTTCTCTGCGTTGATTCATTCAGTCCACACGAGATCTTCGACGCTCCACCCTACGACCTCGCCTTGTATCTGGACCCGGCGATGGTCAAGAAGCGTCAAGCAGCCATCCGGACAAAGGAAAGCACGCTGGAGGAACTCTGGCAGGGTATACCCACGAAGCAACTGGCACACCTTCGGGATCCGTCGATGAAATTCACCAACCGGTGGAAAAACGTGGGAAATTACACGCGCACGCCGATAACCCCGAGGTACAACACGGGAGGCCTGTACACGACGAAAGAATTGCAACATTTGCGCGGCGCGTATGCATCTCTCGTCACCTTGTGCGATCGCTGGTTTGGTTCCTTCATCACCACGCTCAAGGCGACGAATCTATACGACGACTCGCTCATCATCGTGACGTGCGATCACGGCCACCAGCTCGGCGAACATAACTACGTGGGGAAAATGCCTGCTGGACTGTTCCCGGAGCTCGTGGATCTTGTCATGATGGTGAAACTGCCAGGCAACGCAAGCGCGGGGAAGCGCGTGGGCGGGTTGATAACGAACGCGGAGATCTACCCGACTATACTCACGGCTGCCCGCGCTACCTTCCCGAGCCACGCGGGACTGCCATTCCAGGTGGAAGGGCACAGCCTCGTTAAATGGGATGACGACGCACTCGCGCTCACGGGATTTCATCGTCCCTACATCACCTGTGGATTTAACAGCGTCGTGCTCTGCAGGACGCTGAAATGGGCGTACATCACGGACGTCACGAGGGCATTCGAATATTTATGGGACATCGAGGACGACCCGTCGATGCCTGAGGACAAGGAGATCGCTCTCGAACAGCCAGCTGCATGCAACGACCTGTGGAAACTTGTTTTCCAGGACATGGGTGATAACCGCGTAGAGGTACCGAAGCAGACCCGTGATACGTGGTATGATATGGCTTGACTAGCCAGCCGCACATGCGAAACCTTCTTTTTAAAAAACGAGGTTCAGAGCACGAACAAGTCCGTGCCCCGCGCGAAATAGATGCGGCCATCGATACCCAACGTGAGACACGTCCCGCCAGAATAGAGCAGCTCGAAATCGACGGTGCCACCTTGCTGCAAGGTTCCGAACCGGAACAGGAAATCGCCGTTGATCCCGTAGATAAACCCGTCCGTCCAGTTTACTAGCTGCGTTATCGAACCCACGAACGAGGACTGGACGTGGACGATCTTACCCGTGGTGGGATCGTACACAAAGAGCACGTCGCCGGCGCAGCCGTAGATCTTGCCATCCGCACCTGTACTGACAGCGGTGATCGCACCGGCACCAGCGACAGGCACGATGTCCAGAACTGTTGTGTTGATCTGGGTGTCCCAGGCGAAGAGATGTGCTTCCACCGCGATCGGAGGCTCGACACCACCGTGGATGCTCGATCCCCCGTAGATGTAACGGCCATCAGTCCCTGGTGTCAATGCAACGATGCTTTGATTGGGAATGATGTTTCGATGCACACAAAACGTGTTGGAGAAGGGGTCGTAAGCCGTCAATGCGCCGCCATACTTCCCGTAGGTCGGGATGGATCCGATGTAGATCCTACCATCAGATCCGGATACGAGCGCGGGCGGGCGATACTGCTCGTCACCGACGGGGCCTATCTTCCGCGGGTTCGTCCCGGGGTTCAAGGGCAGCGCCGGGTCGTAGACACTGAGGATGGCGTGGGTGTAGGAGGCCATGTACAGCTTTTCCCCGTGGCTCAAGAAGCTGTAGAACTCGCCCGTCGCTCCCGGCACCACAGGCCCGAGGTCCGCGAGGCTATCCGCGCCCGGATCGTACCGGAAGAGATGGAGCAAGTTGTACACGCCGCCGTAGATGCACCCGTCCGGGCCTGTGCCGAGGCTGAAGATCGACATGCCCTCGCCGTCCTTGCTGACATCGACCGAGCTCAGTAACTGACTGCTCGTGGCGTTATAAGCGGAAAAGAACGTGCTTGATGCGGAAATACCGATACCAGTATCGCCATCATAAAACGAGTAACCGGGGGTGCTGTAAACGCCGAGCAAGTGCGTGGTGCGGTTGAAGCGCATGTACTCGCCGGACGTGAGGTTCGAAATGAGGACCGGCCCGCCAGATATCTGGCGCGAGATGGATGCATTCTTAATCTCCGCGAGCACGGCATTCGTGGTGGCATTAAACAATATCACGACCTGGTCGAAGAGAAGATAGGCATAGACAATGTCTTCCTCAGCATCCATCGTGTAGGCAAATGAATTGTTCTTGTATTGCGCCGGGAGGATGCTCGTCCTCGTCCCGTTCTCGGGATAATACACGACCACGTCCGCGTGGGAGCCGATCCCGCAGAAGATGCGGCCGTTCGATGCCACCGCGAGGTCACGGCAGTACATGTCCGTCGGGTGCATGCGCCCGAGGTCGAGGACTTGGTTGCACGATGGATCGTAGACCACCACCTTCGCGTTGGGGTACGTCGCCCCGTATATTCGGCCGTCCGGGCCACGGTGCATCGTCAGCACGAACTCCTCGCCCGCGGCACGACCATGATCGGTGATGCGGTCTGTCGCGGGGTTATAGCTGAAGATCTTCCCGGCTTGGACGGCACCGATGTAGATCTTGCCATCATTGCCCTCGCAGAGGCCATAGGCTCCCTTGCTGCCGGGAAGATCGAAGTACCGCGTCTGGTTCTTGGTATAATCGTACTTGATGAGACGTGCCCACCCTGCAGCCGTGTGGGTGCCAGCGTAGAAGATTAACTTGCCGGTATCGCGATCCTTGACGAGTAATTGTCCCCATATGGTCATCGACTTGACGGGCGTTCCCAGGTTACGAGCCAAAGGAGCAAGATGGAGGACTATCGGGCAAAAACACGTGTTGATGACGACAACCGCGATGACACACGCCACGACGAATATCTTGGAACGAGAACGGCGGGAGGGCACTTTTACGTGCACGGTCATGGTCTTTCACTTGCGATTCCGAGGAGCAGCGACGCGCGAGATGTCGTCAAAGGAGGAAAAAAACCTATGCAAACCGGCGGGGTTCCCCGCCCTTGTCCACCTCCTGGATCAAACCGCACCACGTGCAGACATGGGTCGCGCCGCGCGTTTGAACGAGATCTCCCTTGCATTCCTGGCATTTGTACTCTGATGACGACACGTTGTGGGCCGCTGCGTTGGCCGCGTTCGCTCGCCGCGCGGATCGGGTCATGTGACATCCATCACCACCGATGTTTTCCTCCCGAATCTAGTAAGTAACGTCGAACGCGCAATAGCCGGTCCTCGTGATTCCTCTCAGCTGGGGAATGACGAGGCCAGTCTCCTGGTTGGTGACCACGGAAAATCCGTGGTGATCGTTCTTGTACTTTGCTTCTTTGCCCCGATTCATATGTTTCTTGATGAATTCTGAATGAGCGCATAAGCGCTTGTTGATAAATTCTTTCGCGAATGGTATAAGCTGGTTCACCCTTGCCTCGATGGTAGCCATGTCGGCGGGTTGGAAGTGGATCACGTGGCTGGTCTTCATGGATCCTCGCCTGGAAACTCGGCTTCCCTCATCGACGCGGTATCTCCCACAAGTCGGGCAAGAAGATTGGCTCGCCCCCGCGCTTGCTGCTCTCGATGGCGCCCATCGTGATGGCGAACGTCTTGATGCAGTTCTCGAAGCACCGCAAGGGCTTGATCTTGCCGCCACTCTCGATGCATTGCTTCATCTCCTCGAGGATGAAGCAGTTGTTGTCGAACTCGTCTTCCGTGTTGTTGCCCTTCCATTGCGCGGCAGGCCCACATTCCAGATCCGTGGGGTATGGCTGTAGGTTGGATTCCCTCCACTCGAGTTCCCTCTTGGTTGGATTATTTCCGCGTTTGAAGTCTGCGGGGTCGAGATCGTGCGTGATCATGCGGAGCACCGGGGGCTTGTCCTTCTGGTACCCTCCTTCCATGTATTCCAGCGAGCCCCGGCTCCCCTGGATCATCCAGTGCTCGCCGCGATCGAACATTCCCATGCCCTCGCAGTGGCCCACGTACTGGGCGTGCACCCACGTATCCGGAATCTTGCCCTCCTTCCACAAGCGGCGCGCCCGGTCTGTCTCGCTGCTGCAGGCGAGTGGCACGTCGCCCTCGTACTCCTGCGGGGCCGCCATCTTCATGCGGATGTTGATCGACGAAGTCCCGTACCGGCGGGACCAGCTCGGGCGCCATAGATCTGCAGAGAGGACCACCGCGTCCATTGCCGTGTAATAGCGGAAGAGGTCCAGCGTGTGCACCGCCCAGTCTTCGAGGTAGTCGTGGTCGAGAAAGCGCCGCCAGCCGTTGCGCGTCGGGGTCCCCGGGTTCCAGTACCCGGACGTGTTGAAGTCGCACTGGATGGAATCGAGCTGGCCGAGCTGTCCCGTGCCGATGGCCTTGCGCATGGCCCAGTTCGAGCGGCGCCAGTAAGGGTACTGGTGGCCTACAACGGTCGCGAGCTCCGGGTGCTCGATCGCGCACCGGGTCATCTCCAGCCCTGCTTGCATGGAATGTGCCATGTTCTTCTCGCAGATCACGTGCAAGCCGTTCCGCATGGCCTCGATGATCAGGCCATGGTGCGTCTCGATGGGGGTGCAGATCAGCGCGACGTCCGCCTTGATTCCCGCTTCCATCGCCTCGTCGATCGTCGTCGCGACGGCGTCATCGGGAACTCCCCATATCCTCCCTGCCCTGTCCAGGAGTTCGGTGTCGATGTCCACGACCCCGGAAACCTTGAAACCGCCGTGGATGTTGATCTGGCCGAGCCAGTGATTGATTGCGTGGCCGCCAGAACCCACCACAAGGATGTTGTATGGCATGGTGTATGCATTGGCCCCACCCGTTAAATAGTCTCCGGTCCGGTCGCGGGCGACTTGCCTCCCCGCACGAGAGACTTGATAACCAATCAATTACCGTGCCTTTTTTCCATAGTAACCGGGCATTACCGCGGTTTATCTCCCCGCCGCGCCGACATTTCCGGCGGGAAAGGTGAATATTTCCCGGAAACGTGGTGGCCATGGCCATCGAACCGATCATCGAGAAACTCAACCAGAACGTGAAGGTCGCGCAAGAATCGCTGCGGTCGCAATTGCTCGGCAAGGTCACCCAGCTCGCGAGCCAGGTCGACAAGTTCACGCCCGAGGTGCTGAAAGCGGAGCTGGAGGCGCTCGTCGACGACTTCTTGTCCGAGTTCGTCTCGACATACCAGGAATTCATCATGTACATCGAGGAGGAGCTGCCGGAGGTCGCGGCGAAGCCCAAGCCCGCCAAGCCCAGGGAGAAGGCATCGAAAAAGGAGAAGCCAGCTGGCCCCCAGAAGCCCGACTTCGTGCGGCCGACCTTCGTGCAGCGTGCTTTCAACGACGAGGGCTTGCGGGTTTCCAAGGACGCCCGCCCCATGCTCATGGAGATCCTGAACAAGACCATCAAGGAGGACATCGACCGCATCAAGCAGCAGCTCCCCTCGTTCAAGGGCGGCGAGAAGGACGGGTTGAAAAAGCGGGTCACGATCAGGCCGGCGGACGTGACGCCCGAAAAGCTCGCGAAGCCCTCTCCCGCGCCCGCGCTGGCAGCACGGGCTACCGGGGCGGCGGAAGCCTCCGTGGCCGTCGACGGCCCTCCCGCCTACGAGCGGGAACTCGACGCGCTGCCCCTGGGCGATGCCGCGCCCGGGTACAAGGTCTCGATCCTCTTGCGGCCAGGATAGGCCCGTTGCAATGGATCGATGTAAAAAGGAAAGACGAGTGATAGGCAACCGCCGGGAACCTGGATCAGACCTCGATCCAGTCCCGCCTCGGCTTCTTGCCCCGCTTGGCGACGACGATACCGATCACGGCGAGGATAGCGGCAAACGAGAAGGAAATGGTGGGAATCGCCAGCTGCAAGGGATTTCCAATGGAATCCGCATGCGCTGCCTCGATTCGCACGTCCACGGTAGACGTGGTATCATTGGACATCGAGCGCCCGGAAATGGCTTCCGAGCCGTTCCAGCCCACTGCAATCGTGGCCAGCGCGTTCGTCGCGTCGGTGTCGACCACTATCGTGAATTCTTGCGTTCCTTGGCCGTGTGCCTCGACGACGATCGCTTGAGGGCTGCGATACGAGAGCCCAGCATAACCGCCGAAGGCGAGTGTCGCGCCGACCGTCGCCGCCATACCACCTGTATTAGTGAACGTAATGACGAGCGTGAAGTTCGTGCCAGCGGCGTAGGGGCCCGGGGCCGGGCGCGGTGACGTGATTTCGAGGGACGTGATGGAGACGTTTGCGGGAGATGACATGGAATACGAGATGTCGATGCTGATAATGTCGGCGATCCAGCCGGTGATCGACAGCACGGCGATCCATTCGAGCAACGCGGATGTCCAGAATGCCGGCCTATTCGACCACATCTCTGTAAAGTCAGAGAATCGGGAGATCTCCCGATCCATGATCTCCTCGATGCTCACGCACTTGTTGGCCGGTTTCTTCAAGCAAGGGATCGCCCCGAAGATCATGCTTTCGAATCGCTCCCCCTTGTCGAGGATCTTGTTGATCAGCTTGCCGTCCTTGAAGAAGACGAGAACCGGTACGCCACCTTGCTTCACGACATCGGCAAAGAATGGCAAGATCTCGACGAATTTTTCCTCCGGAACCTGGCCGTCCACTTGCTTATTGCCAGTGACGACATCCTTGTCCACTTCAATTATGACAAGCTCGCTACCGTATTTTTTTTCCAAGGCTATGAAATCCTTGGCGAGTATCTTGCAAGGCCCGCACCAGTCGGTTGAAAAATCGACGATGACCGCGCGATGTTCCTTTATCAAGCCCTTGATCTTCGCTGGATCGGTGGTATCCACAATCATGGATAGATAATTGGCGCCCGGTATACAAAAACACTCCACATTTCCCAATACCGCGTGATGTTCACCTATCACGTTTTTACATGGCCCGTTCACAGCAGCATGCGGTCTAGTTGCGATCAGGGGTGCCGGAAGCACCTCGGGTCCTTGCCGAGCAGCCCGCGCCCCGCCCCGTACGCCCTCGACCGGCATCCCCAGCACGTCTCGCCCAGCTCGCAACCACGGCAGGATCCGGGCAAGTTCCTCGGGGACTTCAGTACCTTGATGACCAGGTGATCCCGTTGCTTGTTGGCGATGGCGAGCAAGCTGCCGTCCGAGTGCACGTTGGGCGCACCCGCCTCCCTGATCGTCGCGCACGGCGTGACCGACCCGTCGCACAAGACCGCCAGCGTGGCCGAACAGTATTGCTTGTTCACGCAGTTCATGGGAACCGCGCTATGTCCACTTTGTTTCGCGATCCGCTTGAATACCCTGGCCACCTCGGGCATTGCCGGGATGAACCGGCCGAGCTCGCCGGGATCGGTGCCCGGGCGCAGGTAGGTATGGTAAACGTTGAGGGACGTGGCGATGCCATGCTCGCGCTCGAAATAATCGATGGTCCGGATCATGTCCTCTGCCGTTTGCAACCCGGTGAACGTCACCGAGTTGAGCATCCGGCCCGCCGGGTAGCCAGCGTCGAGCACGTGCTTAACACCCGCGAGGATATCTTCCAGGTCGCGGTCGCCCGCGGTTGGATGCAAAGTTTTATACACCCGAGGATCCACCGACGATACGTGCACCGAGATCAGCCCGTTCTTGCAAGCGTGCGCGCACTTGCCAGCCATGGCCTGGTCCCGGAGGGGAAGGCCGCCCGTCCAGAGGTTGTTCCGCAGCCCTAGGTCGGCCGCGCGGGCCATGTGCTCGAAGATCGTGCCGCGGAGCAGCGGTTCCCCCCCGAGCCACTCGATGGACGTGATCCCGAGGGCGCGCGCGTCCGCCAATATCTCGGAGATCAACCCGTCGCTTAGCGAGTTCTTCGTGTAAGGCAGCGCGTTCATGTAACAGTAACTGCAGCCTTGCTCGCACTTGTCCCCCACTTCGAGCTGGAGGGCATAGAAGCCATCCGAGTCGTACGCGGCGCGCAACCGCTCGGCATCGATCATGGTCATGGATCTAATCGACAGCTTATTAAAAAAACGAGATCCGCGGTCACGGGGCGCGGTATCGCGAGGCGATCTCGCCTGGAATCGTGTCCCGGTTCGCCGCCGTGATCTCGATGCAGTTGAAACTTGCCGCGAGGCGATTGTGCACCACGGCCACGAGGTGCTTGTCGATACGCACGAGTTCATCGGCCGTATACTTGAAATCGCGCGATTTCAACTCCATTGGCCCGATCTCGTCCACGAACACCACGTCAGCCTTGGTCCCTCGCAATATCGCCACAGCCCTCGCGATCCCCGCGAGGTCCACGCGGTACTTCCCCACCCGGGGCCCTGCACCGCTGTTCGACGCCAGCGGGAACGCTTGCTTGGTCTCCACGTCCACGAACTCGAACCCGGTCCTCGCGCCACCCTCTCGCACCTCGCGGGACACCACGCCCCCGCAGCGCACGCCCCGCTGGCACAGCAGCTCGATCGCCTTGAGACACACCGTCGTCTTGCCGATGCCGGGCCGGCCGGTCAAGAAGGTCTTCACGCTGGAACTTGACGTGCTCGCGGGTTAAAAATGGCCATCATTATATGGAATGAATATATGCAAGGGCGACGGGAGTGACCATTAACAAGGGCAAGGTGATTCCTTTGACGGCATTCAAGGCATCAATCAAGAGATGCACCATCACGCCGCCTGTCGGCGTGTTCCAGGGCGGGTACGGCTTCCGGACAAGGCACTCGATCGGCATACACGACGAATTGCAGGCCCGCTGCGCCGCGTTCTCGGACGGCACGACGCACGCGGCCCTCGTCGTCCTCGACCTCGTCTCGGTACACAAGGATATCGTGGCGAAGATCAAGGACCTTGCATGCAAGGCCGTGCCGGTTCCCCGCGAGAACGTCATCATCGCCGCCATGCACACGCACTCGGGGCCTGGACCGGGCAGGACGCTGAAAGGCTTCGCGAGATCCTACGACTTGTACCTCGAGATCTTGCCGTATCACGTGGCTGGCCTTGTTTTCTGGGCCTTCAACGAGCTGGAGGAAGCATCGATCGCCGCGTGCAAGGGCACATCATACATCGGCCACCACCGCCGCGCGTGGGACACGTCCAGCGACTACGTCGACCGCGAGCTGGTCGTGGCCAAGCTTTCAGGTGATCACGGTGGCCAGGCAACCGGCATCTTGTACAACATCGGTTGCCACGCCGTTAAGATGAACCCGGACAACATCTACCTCTCGGCAGATTATCCGGGCTTCACGGCCAATGCCCTGGAACGCATCCTCGGGCCAGGCGCGACGCCCATGTTCTTGCAGGCGCCTTGCGGGAACATCAACCCGTGGAACCAGCCGTTCGACAACCCGCCGAGCACGTTCGACGATTGCCGCCAGGTCGGCGAGATGCTCGCCGGTGACGTGCTTTCCGCGCTCGGCAAGGTCGAGAAACCCGTTTCTGGCCTGCAAGTGAGGGCAGGCGAGGCTGACCTGGCGATCCCGATGGAGGAAAATCTCGCCGGCTCGACGAGCCCGGATGATTTCATCCATACCAGGGTGCAGGCCATCGTGCTGGGGGATTACCTCTCCATCATCGGGGTTCCAGGCGAGCTCTTTTCGAAATTCGGCCGCATGATCAAGGACGCGGTGAAGACGAGGTATTGCATGGTCCAGGAACTCGTCAACAATGACCTCGTAAAGGACGACGAGATCGCATACGTGCCCACGAGGGAAGCCCACGCCGCGCGGGACGCGGAACACCCGAACGGCGGCTACGAGGTCGCCGTGGGGCTGCCGAACCCGAACGCCGGGTACATGATCGCCGAGGCCGCGGCCAAGCTCGCGAACGGGCTCCTCGAAGGGCGAGGGACAAAAAAGGGGGGAACGTGAAAGGGGATGGATTTCAAGGACAAGAACGTGCTCATCACGGGCGCGGCTAGGGGTCTCGGGCGGTCGCTGGCCACGAAATTGGCGAAACTAGGAGCGAGCTTGATCCTGCTGGATGCAAACGAGGCGGGACTCTCGGAGACTCGCGATGCCATCGTGTCCAGCGGGGGGAAGGCTATTTCCTTCAAGGTCGACGTGACAAATCTGAACGATTTCGACCAGGTAAAAACCAGCTTGCAAGAGAGCTATGGCATTATCGACACCGTGATCGCGTGCGCGGGCATCTTGACAACAAAAGGTTTCGGCGACACGTACGCGGATTACCAGAAAATCATGGACGTGAACGTGAATGGTTATGCGAGGACCGCGTTCAGCTTCTTGCCCTTGCTCGGCCGGCCGATCGAGGGCAAGCACCAGGGCCTGAAGCGGGGCCTCGTCGTCCTGATATCGTCCGTGGCGGGCATCATCATGACCCCGAACCTCCAGTTCTACGGGATTTCCAAGGCGGCGACGAGGGCCATGGCCAAGGCACTGCGCCAGCACTTCTGGATGGAAGGCCAGAGATACATGAAGGTCATGAACGTGAACCCGCCACAGTTCGACACGCAGCTCTACGTCAACTCGGACCTCGATGGCTGGATCGCCAAGCTACGCCGGCAGAAGAAGTTGCCCGGGCCCGATGCCATCGCCGACAGCATCATCAAGGCGGCGAGGCGGGAGCAGAAGGAGGTGTACCGTTATTTCAAGCCTGGTCAAACTTGGACATCAAGGCCAAGTTTGTCCAAACTAAGGCTTGTCGATGTTTGACAAGCAAGCGGGCGATAACGGGCGCCCTCCCCTTTGGCGTGTAGCCGCGGGGATGTTGGTGCGGTTCGCACGTTGCGTCCTCCATTCAAGTCGCTGTCCACCTTCTTTTTACAATTCTCGTTCGTGCACGTGAACGTCTTCCCGTCCCGGTTACCCGTGGCACCGCACGCGTTGCATCGCTTCCACGTGCCCCTGGCATCGACGAGTTCCACCGCGATGCCCGCGAGGCGGGCGAGC
>JAUQYZ010000356.1 GCA_030587475.1 Candidatus Sigynarchaeum calidifontis | reverse complement strand
TTACAAATCAAAATTATTGAACCACAATCGGGGCATCTACACGGCAATGTGATGGTGTCACGCTGCTCGTCCTTTCCAATAGTGCATTGTAATGAGATAGTTTCTTTGCTCACGATGCTCAACTTGTTGGGTTAGGCGTGATCGTGAGAAATAATGAAAATACAATGATTTAAGGCTTGATTTTATAGGAAATAGGCTTGATCGTCGGATTTATATATTTTCGTCGAATCATGGTAATCAGAAAAAGGTCGAAGAAATCAGATATCAATATCGACGACGCGATAAAATCCGGGCCTTATATCCCGCCTCCATCAAGGGAATTTGAGGTGCAGACGGTTGATGTACCCCCGGATTTTGAAAAGTTGTTCTCAAAAGCCGAAGAGTTGGTCGCCGGGTACTTCGACGACATGGAATGGTCTCCCGTTAAAGGGACGATTTATATCGGCGGAAATAGATACATTCTTCTCAACGCCGAGTCCTTCCAGAACATCCCACTGGATCTGAGCCAGGACCTGAACATTCCCCTTGAGAAGGCCAACAAGCTCTATTACGAACTCGGGAAAGCGGTGGGCAAGAGAGACGCGAGACGTTTCATTTATAAGATGGGCGTGAGTGACCCGATCGCAAAATTATCATCGGGTCCCGTTCATTTTGCATTCACGGGGAACGCACGTGTCGCGTTCCTGCCATCAAACCCCACTCCAGACGAAAATTATCTCTTGCGCTACGATCACCCCCAAAGCTTTGAATCCAATGAATATCTTCGCAAGAATGGGCCGGTATCGAAATTGCCAACTTGCTTTTGGAATGCAGGATATAGTGCTGGATGGTGTAGTGAAGCGTTTGGTATTGATCTCGATGCGCGGGAAATATCATGCAGGTCCATGAACCACAAGAATTGTCGTTTCGTCATGGCTCCGCCCAGCAAGCTCGAAGCCCGTGTCAAGGAAACGCTGGAGGCTGGTTTTTGACCAAGGGCGCTTCATCAAGACATCACCTAACCTTATCTTATCCATCCACAATGACAGAATAAGATGGGGTTGCTTGAGTTGATGAAATAAACAAGAAAATGGGGAGAACCATGGAAAACACGGTTGTTTTGTCGATATTCGACGATAGAACGGGCTTTAAACCCGAGTATTTCTATCCCGAAGAAAGGGATATCGAGATGATCAAGCGGGTGATCTTTCAAGCAACGCTTTTTCTTGTTGGCGGGACAGAGGATCTCAAGACAGACCGGGAATCAATTCTTGACCTTCCAGAGCATAACTTGATCGGTGTTACACACATGACTTCTGCACCTAGCCCCGGACTCCGGGGGGGGAACATGCCAATTGTCGTGATATATGTCACCCCTTCGGAGAACAGGGGCAAAATATACAACAACATCGTTCCGATTATGGAGATGATGAGAGATGTCACACACGCGATCAAGGGAAATTGGTCCGGCAGCAAGTTTTCGGACAAGAAAAAGATCAAAATACTCATGGATAGACTAGGGCCAGACATTGATAATATCGTTTCTCAGTTTGCTGAGACAGAAAAAAACCTGGAAACGAGCATGCAAATATTCGAGGTCATCTGCCCTGATTGCTCGACATCAACGATATTAAAGGTTCCAAGGAATATCAAGGATTTCTTGGCTATACCCGTTGTGAATATTCCTTGTAACCACGAATTCGAGGCGTATTTCACGAAAGGACCAACCCCGCGGGGAACATCGCCCGTCAAAAAGAAGGAAGCAATTAAGGACGAGATAAGAGATATTTTCACAAATCTCTAACTTGTCAACTTAACACTTTTTCAATCGTGCAATCAATTTCCTATCTTTTTTCGATCCCGCCATGCCCATCTCTACATTGTCCTCACCGATCTCCGATCATGCTCACAATTGGCTATCCGACAGCGGCGAACTCGAGCCTTGCTCCGAGCATGGCGTGAACTTTCCGCGCAACCTTTTCTTCGACTTCTAGAAATCGAACGCACCTGCGTGGCAGCGTTTTAGACAGGCTCTCCAGGACGTCAACGACCGGCACTTTTTTCATGAGCTTTAGCAGGGCTTGCTTCTTTCGCTCCCGGTTTCTCGCTTGTTTTTCATCGTCCAAGTGCGCGTACACTTCTTGAAATGGTTTCTGCATCGTCAAGACGTGATAGATGACCGTGGTGAGCTTTCGAGCTCCTGCGGTGACCGAGAGCTTGTATGGCTTGTTCTTGGATCGAAGGCGTGCTACGAACTCGCCGACCGGATGGCCTCCCTTCTTGTGATGCGCGTGGTCGACCTTTGCCGCAAGCCAGAGCGTGCGACGTGCTCCCTTGTTCCCGCCCTTGTAGATGTGGCCATTGCTACGCTTGTTGAAACCGGATTGCTTCACTCGCGGGCCGAGACCGACCCATCTATTCAAGGCATCCGCATGCCAGAAGAACCGGACGTCAACGATCTCGATGAGGAACGGGATCGCCGTGTCCACGTCGATGGAGGGGCAAGTCAACAACAACTCCAAGTTATGCATGAATACCTTGTCTTTTTCGACGATCTGCAAGATCTGGAAGAGCAAATCGCGAGCCAAGGTGCGGAAATGGAGGTATTGGTCGAAATGCTGCTGGAACCGTATGACAGCACCTGCCACGCTTGCGAGTCTCGCGAAGAACCCGTGCAGCTCCGTGGCCATCGCGTTCAGAACCTTGCCGTCCTCGATTAGACCCCTCCCCCGTGCGTACTCTTCCGATAACAACGATAGAACTGCCTCGAGACTCGTCAATGTCGGTGCAATGGATAATATCCGGCAGCCACGAGCTGACGTGTTTAATTTTCGTATCCATTCCGGCGCGTCGAACATGTGGCACATCACTTTCAGCGCGTTGATCTCTTCCGTCGCTTGTTGCTTCCGTTCGGTCATCTCCCGGCTAAGCTTGCGGAGTTGAAACTGTTCGGGGGTACACAGCACGGAAGGCTTCAATCGGCCATCCCGAAAGGCGATGGCTATGCGCTTCGCGTCGCGCAAGTCGGTCTTCTGGCCTTGGGTTTCCTTGGTCTGTTTCGGGTTCGCCACCAGCACGTGGATCCCTTGCGCGTGCAAGAACCAGTAGATCTTGAGCCAGTACTCGGCAGTCGATTCCATCGCGACGCAAGTCACCCCGTGCGCCCGTAGCACGCGTGCAAGGTGCAACATGCCGTTTTGCTCGTTTCCCACGAAATTCGCGGTCACGATGCCGCCTGGATTAGCGATGGCATACGTGAGATTATCCACGTGCACGTCGATGCCACCAACTGGTACATCAATCCTTTTTCCCGTCCCAGGCTTGAACTTCTCGTACATCTCGTGGTGTTCGCGGATGAAATCCGGTACATCCACGTAGATGTCATTCGTGGTCGGTGGCATCGTGGCATACTTGGGAACGTCTATTCCCAACGCCTTCAAGTCGCCAGCAGTCACCATCCCGGTCAATGCCTTCGCCCGGGCGTCAACCTTGCGGATCTTGGCGCGGCCAGGAACCTTTTTTTGCTGAAGTAGCTTGTATAACATTGCCGTGCTGAGCTGGCTTAGCAAGGCAGGCCCGATGATTGCGTCCTTGTCTACCTCGTCCAAGGGATCAGGGAGAGCAATAACGGGCTTTTCTTCTCCATCATCCGTGGTCAATTGCTCTTCGTCTCGAACGTCTTTCGCCTTCTTGTCACTTCGTTTCATATCTCATCATCCAATCGTGTCACGAACATGTATGTCGTGTCCCTATTCCCGTAGCCTGTCGCAAGCGACGTGCTTTCCAAACGGGACACGAACGACGAGCGTGCCGGTGCCGGACTCTTGATTTCCTATGCGGGTGGGCCCATTGGGACAAGTCATTTGGCTCCAGCCTCCCATTTTCTTTTGCGGGTACCGCACGGGGCGGACCATGTAGTTTCCGGGAGTGTGCTCGGATGAGGGAATCGCGGGCAACGATAAAAAAAAGCTTGTTAAGGGACGGCTGGCGCTAGCCAGCTGGAATTCTCTTTAATTTTCCAGAAGACAATGTACATTCCATAAGCTAGTCGAGGTGATTGCGTGCCAGAACTACGATGCGAGATATGTGGTGCCACTGTACCTGTTCCCCAGCATTGTGGAAGACCGATGAAACCACAAAAAATTGACGGCAAGGAAATGCTCGTTTGTTGGATGGGCCCGAATTGTGGAAAAGGGTTCATTCAAAGACATTGCGGGAAAGAAATGGCATACAAGCAATGACGGTCATCCTTGGTTACTCGCGTGAACTATTGATCATCTGTTGTATTTCTAATCGGGCGTGCAAGAGAAGATTGTCTATGGCGAAAAACGGACTTGTCAACAGAGTGGCGATTATCGGCGCCGGCGACATGGGGCACGGCATCGCCGAGGCATGTGCGGTGTCGGGAATGGATGTTTTTCTCAAGGACGTGAAACAAGACATGCTAGACACCGCGGTTTCGAGGATCAAGAGCAGTCTAGATGCCCTGGCGCGCAAGGGCCGCGTCCAAGCAGACCAGGTGAACGATATCTTGTCACGGATCCACCCTTGCCTCGATTATGGCACGATCCCTAGCGATGTCCCCCTCGTGATAGAAGCCGTGCCCGAGATCATGTCCCTCAAGCAGCGCATTTTTGCCGACCTCGACAAGCATCTCTTGCCCAACGCGATCGTCGCCTCCAACACGTCGAACTTGAGCATCACGACGCTCGCGGGGAGCACGCGCCGGCCCGGCCAGGTCGTCGGCCTCCATTTCTTCAACCCGGCGATCATCATGGACACGGTCGAGGTTATCAAGGGGGAGGCGACGTCTCCCGCGACGTTCGACGCGGCCCGGCGGTTCGTGGCTGGAATAGGCAAGATAGCGGTTCCCGTGCTGAAGGACGTGCCCGGCTTCATCGTCAACCGCGTGCAAGTTTCCGCCCAGGTGGTCATCAACAAGCTCGTGGAGCTCGGGATGGCAACGCACGGGGAAATCGATGCAATGGCCCGCAAGATGTCACAACCTATGGGGCCGTTCGAGGTCTACGACTTTGTAGGACTGGATATCGTGAAGCACGGGCACGATTACTTCGCGAGCGTGCTCGGCCCCGATTACGCGTCGCCCGGATGGCTCGATCAACTCGTGGCGGCAGGGCACCTGGGCAAGAAAACCGGCAAGGGCATCTACGACTGGAGTTCCGGGCACGCGGCGATCGGCGGTGCGATGCCCACGGGAAAACTGAGCATGCTCGACTTGATTGCGGTCCAGGTAAACGAGGCGGCCAAGATCATCGAGGCCGGGGCGGTCGAGGATCCAGGCGACATTGACGTAGCCATCGCCAACGGCACGGGGAACAAGGCCGGCATCTTCGGCGTCTTCGCGACCGGGCGCGACGACATCATCAAGCGGCTCGGTGACCTCTCGTCCACGCTTGGCATCGCCGCGTTCAAGCCCCATCCCCTGCTTGCCACGATGCCCGTCCCCAACGCGCGCAAGGCGGCCAAGCGGTTGCGACAATGGGCCTCAGGTACCGCATGAATCGATCCGAGCATTTTTCGTGGATGTGCTCGGTTACGCAGCGTGGTTGGGGCCGATCTGGGCATCGCCGTGGACATGAATATTTCGAAATCTGCCCGGTTCCTTATATTCCCGTGGCTTCGAGGCATCACTCGATTCACGATGTTCGAGTCAGCAGAGATCTTCGAGCCCTACGGCTGCGCCGCGGTCGAGGGTGCGAGGGGTTCGAATCACGGCTCTAACCTTTGCCAAGGGCCAAATGGCGAGCTCATCGCTGTCTGGTACGGCGGCACCGCAGAGAAGCACGAGGATGTCCAGGTCTGGATGTCCAAGAAGTTCCCGGGAAAGAGCTGGGAAAAACCCTGGGTGTGCGAGAAAGAAGGCAAGACGTCCAAGATCCCCGAGGAGATGGAGGAATTCGAAGGAAACTCTTCCGAGGGTAACCCCGTCATCTACTTCGAGAAAGGACAGAACCGCTTGCACTTGTGGTGGATCACGATCTGGGGCTTTGGCAAGAACCGTGGCTGGTCGACCGGGTTCATCAAGTACAAGCACAGCGACGATCTCGGCAAGACCTGGGTGCTCAAGAAGGACGGCCGGCCCCGGCTCCTTCATGACTTCTGGGGCGTGATGATCAAGAACGTGCCGATCGAGCTGAGCAACGGCGACGTGCTTCTCCCGTCCATGGCAGAGTGGACGACCTACAGCCCGATCTACTGGAAATGTCCAGCCGCCGAGTTCAAGAAGGGTTGCCTGGAGAGCCAGTGGAAGAAGATAGACACGACATCGACCGACTGCTTCCAGCCGACCATCGTCGAGCTCGAAAACGGCCACGTCATGGCGCTGATGCGCACGAGCACGGGCGGGAAATTCTCGGGCGTGATGGCGCAGATGGATAGCTATGACCACGGCGAGACGTGGACGATGGCTCGCCCGAACGATTACGGCTTCCCGAACCCGAACGCGAACAACGCCATGGTCAAGCTCGCTAACGGCCACCTCGTGCTCGTGTTCAACGACTCGCCCGAGATCCGCAATCCCTTGACCGCTGCCCTCTCCGAGGACGGCGGGAAGACGTTCCCGTGGAAGAGGGTTATTGAACACTCATCCGACGAGAAGTGCAGGTTTCACTACCCGTGCGCCATCCAATCGACCGATGGCCGCGTGCACGTGACCTACACGAACACGACCCCGCGCACGGACAACATCAAGTGGGCCTCCTTCACCGAGGAGTGGATCAAGCAGAAACCTTGAACCTTTTACCTTTTCATGTCCAGGATCGTTGTATAATCGAATCCATTCGTGATGGGCATGCGGCGGCCGATGCCGAACGCCTTCGGGGAGACCTTGATGGTCTGCACGAGCTGTGCACGCTTGAACTCGGCGAGCTTGACCATCCGCGCTACTCGCTTGACGAGGGCAGCGTCAAAGCCCATGGCAATGATATCGTCGATTGACTTTTGCGCCTCGATCATCGGCTCGATGATACGGTCGAGTAACGAGTACGGCGGGAGCGAGTCGACGGTTTTTTGGTTCTCGCGCAGCTCGGGCGACGGCGGGCGTTCCAGCACGTGCCGGGGAATGATCTCCTCGTCCTTGTTGATGTATTCCTTGCATATCTTGTACACCTCGGTCTTGAACAAGTCGCCCGGCACGTTCTTGCCACCGCACGTGTCGCCGTAGAGCGTGCAGAAGCCGACGGCGATCTCCGACTTGTTTCCCGTCGACACGAGCAAGTGGTTGAACTTGTTCGAGTAGTACATGAGCACGATGCCGCGGATGCGGGCCTGGACGTTCTCGTCGGCGATGTCGAACGAGTTATCGGGGATGGCCTTCGCAAAATCCGCCTCGAACTGGCTGAAGATTTTCTCGATCGGGAACACGGTCAACTCCACGCCGAGGTTCTTGCAGAGCTTCCTTGCATTTTCATAGCTCTGGTCGCTGTTGAACCGCGTGGGAAGGTACAAGCAAGTGACCTTGTCGGGGCCGATGGCCCGCACCGCGACGACCGTCGTGAAGGCTGAATCTATGCCACCGCTCAACCCGATAACGATCTTCTTGAACGCGCCGCTCTTCTCGAAATAATCCTTGAGGTTGAGCGCGAGTGCCTTGAATAGCTCCTCCGGTTCCGGGAATCGCGGGGCAATGCTCTGGACGGGGATGCGGTCATCGACGGGAACGTCGACCGTGAACATTCCTTCCTGGAATGGGGGTGCCCTGAACACGATCGTGCCGTCGCTGTTCATGGCGAAACTTGACCCGTCGAACGTGATCTCGTCTTGCCCCCCGACCATGTTCACGTACACGATCGGCACGCGGGATTCTTTTGCCTTCTCGCTGGCAATGCGCTCCCGTAGATCGATCTTGCCCTTGTAATACGGGGATGCATTGATCGACAAGATGAGCTGGGCTCCCTTCGCAGCGAGGGGCGCGACGACCTTGCGGTCGTAGTCCTTGTCCCACAAGTCCTCGCAAATGATGACGCCGGCCCGCGTGCCGTGGATGTCGACCGGCCCCGCGGGCTCGCCCGGGCAGAAATACCGCGACTCGTCGAACACGTCGTAGGCGGGTAGCAGTTGCTTGTGGATGATCTTGATGATCTTCTTGTTCTCAAGGATCGCGGCCGCGTTGTAGTACTTGCCAGGGTTGTTCTCGTGTTTGTCGATGAAACCGACGATGACCGTCAGTCCCGATGCCTTGTCCTTGAGGGCCTCGAGTGCTTGCAAGTTCTGCTCCACGAGGCCAGAGACAAACAAGAGATCGAGCACCGGGTATCCAGCAATGGCCTGTTCGGGAAATAAAAGCACGTCGACCTTGGCTTGCTTGGCCTTCTCCATGTAATCGAGGATCTTGCGGGTGTTTCCTTTGACGTCGCCGACTTTCGAGTCGATCTGGGCAAGACCGAGTTTCATGTCTAGAAATAACCCCCGCGCTGATATTTATTTGGTGGTATATGGCCTTGGTGAAATGCCTCGCGTGCGGGTCTGGTTCCCCCGAAAGCATCGGTACCATCTGTCGGCTTGGCCAGGGGAACGAGGAAATCTACAAGCTCTACCGGTGCACCGACTGCGGGAATTATCTCCTCGATTGTTACGAGGACATCTTCATGTCCGAGAGCAACGAGCCGGATCCCCATTGGACGCGCGGGCCATTCGACAAGGCGAAGGGCGAGTTGTTAACACGGCTGATCAAGGAATGCCCGGACCCGTTGGACAAGTTTTGCAGTTGCGCGGCGCACGTGCGGTTTTTCAACGAGGTCTGATGGCATCGCTCCGCGTGCACGTCGTACCAGCGGCCGTCGGATAGGTTCGCGATTTACAATTCCCTTTCTAGTGCTTGTTTTGCATGTAGTGCAAAACCTTGCCTATAACATTAAGAGTCTGTCTAACTAATAATTCACACCTCGTTCTCTTTAAACTTCTCACCCAAAGAAATATGTCGGCCTCAAATACATGTCGTCCATCCCCGTCTCGGCCGACACGACTGCAAGGAACAACATCGAGATTGCTTTTAACAGCGTGTCTTTTTTCACGTTTTCAAGACCCCGGACGCGAGTTTGCTCCAAGCCGAGATGCTGTTCGCCGATCCCGATTATGCCTTCGATACACTTCCGCTGGTTGCGTCGTT
>JAUQYZ010000338.1 GCA_030587475.1 Candidatus Sigynarchaeum calidifontis | reverse complement strand
TTTTCGTATCATGATGAATATGGAAGAGCAAAACGTGCTGAAGAAGATGATGCTGCTTGAAATAGATGAAAGAAAACCATTATCTGAAACAGCCGGATGATCGGTTTCTCAGACAAAAACCGTGGCTTCCGTGCAGCAAGCCGTTCGAATAATAAAGGTGTAAACAGCCTACAATTGTCAATGGGAAGAAAGAATAGAAACAATAGCCCCGTTAGATTCCGTCCTCGATAATTTCATTCGGACATAAAACTAGCCAATTGATGCCTAATTTTTTAATTGATGCCTAACCCGCATCTTTCCGGAACCAGGATTTCATCAGCATGGCATTTCACGACCCCGTGATTTTCAATGCAACTTCGGAAGCAATTCCGTCCATCAATTTGAACCACTCGTCCTCATACTGCAACGGAGTGCCCGCGAGCCGCCCCATCTCCTTCAACACCATTAGATTCACCATCATGGAGAAATCGGGACCAAAGTGTTCCGACACGATCTTGTTCACTTGTTCGCTCGTTGGGGGCTCTGGGGTCAGGTTATTCGAATAGATGGTCTTCCGGATCTCGTCGATGACTTGCTTGTAGGCAATATCTTGCCAGTATTCCCGCAACGTGGCGATGATCATCGTGAACTTCATGCGGTTGTCCATCACGAGGATCTGTTGCTCGCCGAAGGATGCGAGCTTGTCGTCGAAGGCCTTGCGGGGCACCTTGAACTTGATCGACAAATATTCGATGAATTTATCCATTTGCTCGCTGAGGACGAGCTTCACGCCATCCAGGATCGCGTTCTTGACGCGCAGGTACGTGAACTTCGTGCCGGGAATGCGGATCGACTCTTTCTTCTGACGGTTCAAGATGGTGAAGTTTTCGGAGATGAACTGCTGGCTGAGGACGACGTCGAGCGCCTCCGCGAGCATCTCCCTCGTGAGGACGGTCATGGGAATTCGAATCTGCAGTCGTCAAGAGATCGCCCTTGGTGAATATGTATGTTGTTAATAACTATTAGAATCGCGTGGCGGCGCCACAGTGTTTATGTTTGGTAAAGATCCATTCAAGATTGTTCTGCCGAGAAGTACTGTCTGTAGAGACGAATCCTATTGGTGATGAACAGCATTACAAATAGACGAAGGGACATTGCGTCCGTGATGACGGTGATTATGATTGGCGCCATCGTAGCTGCGATGGTCACGGGCGACGTGGCCCCAGCAATAAAATCTCGAGTTCAAGGTACCAGCATAAATTCATCGGCGACGTGGGCTCCGGCAGAGATCTTGTCAACATCGACCTCTGGTAGCGCGTGGCGCCCGGTTACGGTCGTGGATTCTGCCGGAAACGTGCACGTTGCGTGGGCCGACAATTCCGGGTTAGATGGC
Organism: Candidatus Sigynarchaeum calidifontis; assembly: GCA_030587475.1. Lineage (GTDB taxonomy): Archaea > Asgardarchaeota > Lokiarchaeia > Sigyniarchaeales > Sigyniarchaeaceae > Sigyniarchaeum > Sigyniarchaeum tengchongense. The sequence goes on along the minus strand of JAUQYZ010000338.1, from coordinate 16,317 downwards.
GAGGGCTCGGACGTGGACATCTATTACAAGTCGTGGAACATGAGGACTGGCCAATGGAGCACGATCGAAGTGGTCTCGACTGGCAGCACGGGCGATTCCGATGATCCGGCCCTCTGTGTCGACACCGTTGGCAACGTGCACGTGGCTTGGGAAGACAATTCGGACATCGCGGGCTCTGGAATAGATTATGACATCTTCTACAAGGTCCGCGATAACGTCACGGGCACGTGGTCAGCCACGGAAGTCGTTTCCTCGGAGAGCACGGCGGCTTCGGAGCATCCGTCGATCGCACTCGACGCTGCAGGCAACGTGCACGTTGTATGGGATGACCTCACGAATTACGGGGGGCATAACGATAACCAGTTGGACATCTTTTACAAGGTGAGAAACTCGACAACCGGGGCTTGGAATCCCGTCTCTATCGTTACTGCAGACTCTACGCAATATGCCGCACAACCATCCATCTGCATCGATAATGATAACATCATCCATATGGCATACGAGGACTACGGCGCACCATTCTTTATAGGGTTGGCCGTCGAATATCTTCATTGCTTATAGGTCCAAGCCGGTTGATTCTGGAACGTGGTCGACGAAGATTCAATTCTATGGCCATGGTGGCGGTGACGCGGTGATGGCTTTGTGCCCGGACATGCACGTCGACGCCGTGGGAAACCGATATGTCGTATTCGGAGAGATAGGTTATGTGGGGGGTTTGCAAAGCGGGGGATGGTTTGTCAAGCCTTATAACAAGGCCACGAACCAATGGCAATCCATACAAATTATCGAGATCGCTGGATTGAGTGTCAACTATGGAATTTGCTCCTCGGTGCTCGATCTAAATCGAAATCTTCACGCGGTTTTCTATCTCGATGGCGTTTTCTATCAAAAAGTCTTCAATGGAACCACGAGGTCGTGGAACTCAAAGGAAGTACTTTCGTTGAGCCCGATAGGTGCAGCTAGCGAACCATCGATCGGCGCACGTGGTGTTGATGAATTGGTCGTATCATGGGACAGTCCAAACAACGCTGACATCTATTACTCGTCCACGTTCATCATTCAAGGCGTTCCAATAGCGGAATTCACCGCGACACCAACCACCTTGCACCCGGGCGGCGCGGTGCAGTTCACGTTCACAGGTAGCCTGGGCACCCTCCCGAGCACGTTCTCGTGGGATTTCGGCGACGGCAGCCCGGCTTCATCTGAGCAGGATCCCTCCCACGTTTATACCTCGGCGGGCACGTACACGGTCTCATTAACGGTCACCGATGCAGATCTTGAAACTGACACCGAGACCAAGATTGACCTCATCTCGGTCGTCGCAAACCAGGCACCGCTCGCGAGTTTCACGTTCACACCAGCGTCGCCGGCGGCGGGACAGACCGTCCAGTTCACCGACACGTCCTCGGACGGCGACGGCACGGTCAGTAGCTGGGCATGGGACTTCGGCGACGGTACCGATGGCTCGACGCTCCAGAATCCCGCCCACGCGTTCGCAGCAAGCGGCACGTTCACGGTGACTCTGACCGTGACCGATGATGATGGGGCAACCTCTGCGGTTAGCAATCCGGTCTCGGTCACGGAAATCGTAAACCAGGCGCCGGTAGCGGATTTCTCGTTCAGCCCGGCGAGCCCTGTCGCGAGCCAGGGCGTTCAGTTTGCCGACCTGTCCACGGACGCGGACGGCACCATCGTGGGCTGGCAATGGAACTTTGGCGACGGTACCGCGAATTCGACGCTCCAGAACCCGGCCCACGCGTTTTCCTCGGCTGGAACGTACACGGTGGAGCTTACAGCCACGGACGACGACGGTGCGACTGCCACGACGAGCAAGACGATCACCGTGGCAGCACCGTATATGTACGTCCAGGACATCACGATGTCATATACGAAGACAAGCCTTTATTACAATATATACACGACCGTGACCGTATACAGCTGGTCAGGCACCCCGCTCTCGGGCGTGACCGTCACGATCACCTTGAAGAACCCGAAAGGATCAACGTACACGCTCTCGGGCGTGACGGGAGCGGACGGCAGGGTGACACTGTTGAAGTCATGTTCCAAGGTGAAAGGCACCTATACATCCACGGTCACGAATCTCGTGAAGTCCGGATGGATTTATGACCCGTCGAAAAACATCATGACGTCGAAATCGCTGGTCGTCTCTTGAGCTCTTGCATCTTTTTCTTTTCACTTTTTATTAAGCTGCTATATTTAATGAAAGGAATTCGGGGTCACGGATCCCGGTTTTTGACCAGGGGGAGTCAAGGCTTATCTTCACTTGACGGGAATAGTGGTATTCGAGAATCATGAAAACCAAAGTCACCGAAATGCTACACGTGAAATACCCGATCATCGCGGGCAACATGATGAACATATCGAAGCCCGAGTTCGTCGCCGCGTGCTCCAACGCGGGCGGGCTCGGGATCCTGGCCTCGGTCATGTACCGCACCGCCGAGCCCTTGCGGGAGGCGATCCGCCAGCTCCAGTCCCTCACGAAGGAACCGTTCGCGGTCAACGTGAACCTCTTCCCCATGCTGCGCCCGGTCAAGCAAGACCAGCTCATCCAGGTCATGATCAACGAGGGTGTGCGGATCATCGAGACCAGCGGCCACGAGGCCCCGGACAAGTACATCCCCATGTTCAAGCAGAACGACGTGCTCTGGATCCACAAGTGCGCTGGCGTGCGGTACGCGCTCAAGGCCGAGAAGCTGGGGGCGGACATCGTGGAAGTCGTGGGATGGGAGAACGGCGGAGCCACGGGGAAGTTCGACATCGGCACATTGGTCTTGACACCCGCGACGGTCGACGCGTTGAAGATCCCCGTGATCGGCGGGGGCGGGATCGCGGACGGGCGGGGGCTCGTGGCAGTCCTCTCCTTGGGTGCCCAGGCAGGGCTCATCGGCACGCGCCTCCTCATGACCACCGAGTGCCCCGTCCACGAGAAGTTGAAGCAGGCCCTCGTGAAGAGCACGATCTACGACACAGCGATAGTCATGCGATCCGTGGACGCGACGCACCGCGTGTGGAACAACGAGGCGGCCAAGCGGGTCATGGAGCTGGAGCAAGCCAAGAGCGGGATGAACGAGATCTTCGACGCTGCGGCGGGGGCAAGGTCGAAGAAAATGTACGACGAGGGTGACCTCACCGCCGGGATCGTGGCATGTAGCCAGGGCGTCGGCCTGGCCAAGGACATCGTCCCGGTAAAAACGCTTTTCGACCGGATCATGGCCGAGGCGGAGGCCATCATCAAGCACCTCTCCAGCCTTTGAACTCCCACTTCTGATTTCACACTAAACCTTTTTGAATGACACTATCACATGAAGATACGATACACCATGGTACAGATGGAAGAAAAGCATGGGCCTTTGGAGAAAATCTTCAAGGAGCCCCCAAATGAATATAGAATGGCCCCGTTCTGGTTTTGGAACCACGAGATGGTCGAGAAAGAGGTGACGAGACAGATCAAGGACCATCTCGACCATGGCATCGGCGGGGAATTCATACACCCGCGTCACGGCAGGCTCACGCCCTACATGGGCCGCCGGTGGCTCGAGAACGTCGAGGCAGCAGCTGACAAGTGCAAGGAGCTCGGCATGCCTTGCTTCCTCTACGACGAGGACAACTGGCCGAGCGGCCCCGCGGGGGGCCATATCACGGGACCATACCGGAAAGAGAACCGGGGGAAGTTCCTCGCCATGTTCGACGAGGAGGTTTTCGAGGGCGGTAAAAGGGTCGAATACAAGCTCGATTTCAAGCAGATCTCGCCCGAGACCGATTTCTTCGCTGCAATCGCGGTGCCGAACCCGGTCGAGTACCCGGACTTTTCCAAGGTCATCGACAAGCAGCAAGACGTCACCGCGAACGTGAAGGGGGACATGTTCACCTGGGACGTCCCCGCGGGCGAGTGGTGCGTGCTCTTCTTCGCCATGATCGTGAACCCGCCCGATTCGAACTTGAACGGCTACATCGACATCTTGCGAAAGGAAACCGTCAAGGAATTCATCGACTTCACGCACAAGAAGTACGCGGACTACTTCATCGAGCGGGGAAAGAAGGACTACCTCGGTACTGTTGTCCCCGGCATCTTCACCGACGAGCCGAGCATGGCCCACATGAGCATCGTGGGCGTCAACATGCTACCGTGGGTCACGTTCACCCCCGCGATGCCCGCGCGCTTCCAGGAGATGTTCGGGTACTCGTTCACCCAGGTTCTCGTGTCGCTCGTCCACGACACTGGCGCGGTCTCCGCGAAACACCGTTGCCACTACTGGGCGTGCACGATCGACTTGTATGTCAACGCGTTCTACAAGCAGATCTACGACTTCTGCGACACGATCAACTGGAGGGCCACGGGGCACATCAACTCCGAGGGCAGCTTCCCCTCGCACTTCAAGAACCACGGCGATTTCTTCAAGGTCTTCCAGTACATGCACTACGGCGGCGTCGACCAGCTCACGGAGGACGTGCGTCCCGACCACATCGAGAATTTCTGGAACCTTGACAAGAACCCGTACACGGGCATGGCGAATGAAATGCTCATCGCGAGCAAGCTCGCCAGTTCAGCGGCCCACTTGCTCGGGAAACCACGCGTGCTCGTCGAGGCGTACGGAACCTCGTCGTGGGACATCACGATGGCCAGTGCCAAGCGCGTGACCGATTACCTCGTCGCCACGGGCTGCGACCTGTTCGTCCCGCACTCGTTCAACATCTCCGAGGACACCTACCGGAAGGGTGACCACCCGGCAGCCTTCAATTACCAGCCCTACTACCCGCATTGGAAACGCCTCGCCGACCATTGCGGTCGCCTGTGCACGGTCTTGAACGCGCACTCGGGAACGCTCGTGGCCGACATCTTGATGTTTTACCCCGCGAAATCATTCCACGCGGAGATGATGCCCACCACGGGGAACATGGCAGAGGCCATCGGCCACTTCATGACGCACAACGCAGACTGCATCTTCCGCCAGCAACTCGACTTCGAGATCGCCTCGGAGGAAATGATACGAGGTGGCTCGATCGCCGGCAAGGAGATCAAAATCAAGGACCAATCGTTCAAGGTGCTCCTCCTCGGCGCCACGACGTGCGTGAACATCGAGTTTGCCAGGCTCGTGAAAAAGTTCTACGATGCGGGCGGCAAGATCCTCGCCACCCACAGCCTACCCTACAAGGAGGAGAACACGGGCGAGTCGGCGGAGGTTGCGGGCATCTTCAAGGAGATTTTCGGGGTCGACCCGGTCGCCCTCGCCGCGGACATCGCCAAGGACAAGGTGAAGGCGATCGAGGCCATCGAAAAAACAAACCAGATGGGCGGCCACGCGATCCTCATCAAGACCCCCGCGAACAAGCAGCCGTTCACGGGGCCTTACTACCCGCTGTTCGAGCAATGCTGCCGCAAGCTCCTGCCGCTCGATACGCGCGCCGCGATCGCGTGGAAAGACGAGGCGAAGCAAGTCCACGCAGCGTACGTCATGGTCACGCACAAGACGATCGACGGGAAGGAATTCTTCTTCATCCCGAACACGGGGCGCGGCTCATCGTATACCGGCGTCAAGGTCGTGCTCAACGTCCAGCCGGAAAAGGTCGAACTTTGGGACACGCTCACGGGCGAGGTCAAGCCATACACGTCCCACGGCGTCGTGGATGGCAAGACGATTATGGTGCTCGACTTCCCGCCGAACCAGTCCTACTTGTTCGCCATCACGCCCTCGAAAGCGGCGAACCCGAAGGCGCTTGATGCCGCGCCGGCTATCGAGATCGCGAAGGCCATCGAGCTCGGCTCGACGTGGAACGTGAAGCTCGACTCGCCCAACGGGGCAATGTTGTACCAGGACTGGCACTCGTCGTACAAGGTGGAAGCTGGCAAGGCATGGGGATACCGCGGCGAGCGGGCGTTCTGGCACGAGTTCGTCGTCAAGGACGTGGATGCCATCAAGCCCGTCAAGCTCGTCATAGAGGGCATCGCGGGCGACTACGGCTGGTGCAAGGACACGATCGACATGCCGCGGGGCGGCGACCGGGCGCACTTCAAGTTCCCCTCGAACGTCTCGATCGAGGTGAACGGCCAGAAGGTGCCGATACACTTTGATTTCGAGCGCGAGTACCTCGACGCGTACTGGATCGTGGCCGACATCTCGGACAAGATCGCCGAGGGCAAGAACGTCGTCAAGATGACGTGCAGCACGGGTGGCCATGCCACGTTCCACCTCGTGACCGACCCGTGGCGCTTGATCGGCAACTTCGAGGCCGACGATGCGCCCGTCCCGACGCTCAAGAGGATCAAGGGGCAAGTATCGACCGGCGACCTCGCGCAGCAAGGCTTCCCGCGGTACCACGGCGGGCTATCCTACATGCAAGATGTCATCATCCCGGAGGACGTGAACGGGAAGAAAGCGATCCTTTCCATCGCGGACACGGCGGATTGCATCGAGGTCAAGGTGAATGGTAAGCTCGCCGGAGTCTGCTGGTGGAACTGGGACGTGGATGTCTCGTCCCTCGTGCAACCAGGCAAGAACTCCATCGAGCTCGTGTACCACGGGATCGCGCAGAACATGCTCCAGACCAACATCAAGCCGCAAGGCCTGGTCGGCAAGGTCATGCTAAAAGTCGGTCGATGAGCCTTTTTTCTCCCATTTTTTACTTTCGTGTTCAATTCCGGCAGCGAGCTGCGTGCGGATAGTTGAAAATTTTAGCTAGAACCTTAAAACGCATTCATTCATGAAACCGCGCGATTCTAGTCTTTTTGCATCGGTTGCCTTGCGATGCCAAGTACTGCACGCGAAACGATTGCCGATTAGATGAAACGTCATGGCTGACAAAATGGTTTACATGTTCGATGACCCGCGCCAGGAAAAGACGCTGAAGGATATGAAATTGACCTACGGCGGCAAAGGCGCTGGTCTCGCCCAGATGACCCAGATGGGGCTGCCAGTTCCTTACGGTTTTACAATCCCTTGCCGGCTCAGCACGTCTGCCCAGCAAGGCTGGCCGGCTGGCTTGAAGGAGCAAGTTAACGAAGGCATTGCTAAAATAGAAGAGAAAAGCGGTCGCAAGTTTGGCGACGCCACCAATCCACTCCTCGTGTCGGTCCGTTCAGGCGCGCCTGATAGCATGCCAGGCATGATGGACACGGTCCTCAATCTCGGCTTGAACGTGAAGATAGTCGAGGAGATGGCGAAAAAAAATCCCCGGTTCGCGTGGGACTCGTGGCGACGTTTCATCATGTCCTTCTCGGACATCGTGATGGGGACGGGCCGCGAGCCCTATGACAAGCTCATGGATGCTATGAAGGTGAAGAAGGGGGTCAAGAAAGACCTGGACCTCACCGCTGACGACTTGAAGGTGCTCTCCACGCAGTACATTGCCAAGTACAAGGAGCTTGTCAAGAAAGATTTCCCGCAAGACCCTTTCGAGCAGTTGTATGCCGCGATCAACGCGGTCTTCAAGTCATGGGACGGCGAACGCGCGGTTGCCTACCGGAAAATGAACAAAATCCCCAACTACGGCACCGCGGTCAACGTCCAGCGAATGGTCTTCGGGAATATGAACGAGAACTCGGGAACGGGCGTCCTTTTCACGCGATCCCCCATAGATGGCGAGAAAAAGCTCACGGGCGAGTTTCTCGAGAATGCCCAGGGAGAGGACGTGGTCGCGGGCGTGCGCAACCCCACGCCGATCGAGGACCTCAAGAAGACCAAGCCCGACCTCTACCAAAAGATCTACGAGCTCGCCAACAAGCTCGAAGCGAATTACAAGGACATGCAAGATTGCGAGCTGACGGTCGAGGATGGCACGCTCTATTTCCTGCAAACCCGCAACGGGAAGCGAACCGCGGCTTCAGCCATCAAGATCGCCATGGACATGCTCCGAGAAGGCATCATCGACGAAAAAACTGCGGTCACGCGCGTCGAGCCTGCCAAGGTCGACGAGCTGCTGAACAAGCGCATCTCCCCCAGGGAAAAGAAAAAACCCATCTCGAAGGGATACAATGCTTCCCCTGGTGTCGTCTCGGGCGAGGCGGTGTTCTCGAAGGAAAAAGCGATCGAGGCAAAGAAAGCGGGCAAGAAGGTCGTGCTCGTGCGCAAGGAGACAAAACCGGAGGATTTCCCGGGCATGATCGCATCGATCGGCATTCTTACTTCACGAGGCGGCAAGACTTGCCACGCGGCGGTCGTTGCCCGCGGCATCGGGTTGCCCGCCATCGTCGGCGCTGGCGATCTCACCATCGACGAGGAAGCGGGCACTTGCGCTTGTGGCGACGAGGTGGTATTCAAGGAGGGAGATATCGTTTCCATCGACGGCATGAGCGGGAATGTCTTCGTCGGGGCAGTGGATGTCATTGAACCCGAGATCACTGGTGATTTCGCCGAGTACCTCAAGCTATGCGACAAGTACCGTACCATGGGCGTTCGTGCCAACGCCGACACGCCAAAGATGGCCCAGGATGCCCTCAAGAACGGGGCGGAGGGTATCGGGCTTTGCCGGACGGAACGCATGTTCAACGCTGCCGACCGGCTCCCCAAGGTTCTCGATATGATCAAGGCAAACAATCTCGATGAGCGCGAGGCAGCGCTCAACGCGCTCAAGCCATTGCAGAAGGGAGATTTTGTCGAGATCTTCAAGGTCATGAATGGCAAACCAACCACCATAAGGCTCCTCGACCCGCCCTTGCACGAGTTCCTCCCAAACTATAGGGACATGCTCGTCGAATTTACCGAACTGCGCGTCAAGGGCGAAACGAAAGGCAAAAGGTATGCCGAACTCGAAACGTGGATCAAGAAATACGAGGAACTCAAGGAGGAAAACGCGATGCTCGGCCACCGGGGCGTCCGCCTCGGCAACACGAATCCGGAGATCTACAAGATGCAAGTAGCGGCGCTTATGGAGGCCCTGATGGAAGCGGAAGGCAAGGGCATCGAAGTGAAGCTCGAGATCATGTTACCTCTCGTCTCGCACGTGAACGAGTACAAGCGTCTCTATGACTTGCTCAAGCCCGAAGCGGACAAGGTGCTCGGAGGCCACGTTCCCAAGAACAAGGTATTATGGGGCACTATGATCGAGCTGCCCCGCGCAGCGCTCACGTCTGACAAGATCGCCGAGCACGCAGAGTTTTTCTCCTTCGGCACAAACGACCTCACCCAGGCCACGTTCGGGTTCAGCCGTGATGACGTCGAGGGAAAATTCTTATTAAAATACATCGAAGAGTTCAAACCGCCTATCTTGGAAGACAACCCTTTCGAGCATATCGACGAACCAGGTGTCGGACGGCTGATCAAGATATCGACCGAAGAGGGGCGCAAGGCGCGCGAGGCGATAGGCGGGTACCTGGAGGTCGGCATATGCGGCGAAGTTGGTGGTGATCCGCAATCAATCATGTTCTTGCAAAAATGCGGGTTGGATTATGTCTCTTGCTCCCCCTTCCGCATTATCGCCGCACGCGTGGCCGCGGCCCACGCCGCGATCGAGACCGGCGCGGAGAAAAAGAAATAGGAGTCCAAACCGAAGGCTTTCCACCCCTTTTTACGCAATATTTCCCCTATTCTATTGGATCCATTACCACGGCACCTAATGATATATGAAGAAGAACCAGAACGTCTTTTATTAGCCGATGATAGGTGCAACAAAAGCCAGTACATCCACGATCGCGGAACGACGCCTTTTTTTACCATTTCTTGATGAATGGGCATCCCGTTTCACGATTATTCCACACGACAGGTCGATCCCAGATTGGATATCACCCTTGGAAGGTTAAAATCTATCGATTTCATGAAAGGAATCGGCCTGATCGCCGTACTCTTCGCACATTGGTCGATCTGGTGGAGCGACAATACCTGGATATCCGGCAGCACGTTCATACTCTTGTTTGTCCGGGTCGTCGGTATACCGAACTTTGTCTTGATGTCCATCATTGGATTGCTGCTGTCCCTCGATGGCAAGGAAAAAACGCTCGGGGCACGGGAACAATTCGTGAGGATGCTCAAGCGTTCCTTGATCTTTATCGCCATAGGGGCGATCAACAACCTCATCTACGCATGGGAGGCCTTGCAAGCACCATTGGTTTCAATCGCCTGGAAGATCTTGTTCGTATTGTTTTCTTGCAACGTACTCACGTTCATAGGCATCGCGCAGATCGCATTGTTTTTCTTCAAGCAGATCCACGTCGCCTTCCAACTCGCGATCATCGGGGGCATCATCCTCGCGAACTACGCTTTCTTGCCCGTGATCCTGCCAATAGTGCCCCCGGACACGATCCTGACGGCAGAGCTACTCATCAGCAGACCCGAGACGATTGTCTACGCTTTCTTTTTCATGGAGAACACGATGGCCCCGCTGGTCCCGTCGCTTGTTTGGCCGTTCTTGGCGTGCGTGGTGTACCGCGGGTTCGCATCGGCGCTCGCCACGAAGGCATCGACGAGGGAACGCGTCTTGAACGAATTGAGGATGGTGCAAATCGTGTCGGCAGTAATGATAGCCTTGGGAATCGTGCTTGGCTTTAATTTAACGACCGGTATCTTCTCGCACACAAGGTATAACGAGCTTGTTCTAAACGACGCGACCAGGCTCTGGTTCGCGCCTGGCTACCCTCTGTTCCTCCATTTGACACACCCGTCCTACGTGCTGTTCTCGTTCGGGGCGCTGTCATTTATGTTCACGATCGCCTTCGAGCTGGTCGATCTCAATTCGGTGCAAGGCCACGTTTCAAATACCCTTTCCCTTTTTGGCAAGTATTCGCTAACGGTCTATCTCTTGAACCCGATAGCCGCATTTTTCCCATTCCCGATCAACATATGGGGATTTCTCATCTTATTTCCGATTGCCACGGCCTTGACGATCGCCGGGACCATCGCGTGGGAAAAACGCTGGGCGGGAAAATATTCATTGGAATGGCTGGTTAGGATTGTCGTGAACACGCACGTGAGAGTGTCTCTTGCCAGTTTGATGGCGTTGGCATTTTCGAAGGCCAAGAGAAGGATCGACCCTCACGCGTGATGGAATTTCGAGTAACTCCTGTCTTTAACATTCACGCATAGAAAAATACATGTGCAGTGCGAACGCACTCGGACACATTCACCAACGTAAAGTAAAACACTTTCTTTTTGTAGGAGACTAGCGTGAACCTTTTAATATGTCCAAACAGAACACTATAAGGAACTTGTCCTTTGAAAGAAAATCACCCGTTCGTGATCGAAAATGCTTTTTGGCCTACCTTGCGATGATGATACAGGGTTTTGTACGCCCGGTGTGTATTACCACGAGTTGAACTTCATAATCGAGCTGGTCTCGATCATCACGTTTTTCGTGGTCGCAGGCATCTTATTCATTAAAAAAGAAGGTGAAATCGAAACCGCGAGGAAAATCAAGGTCGGATATGCACTTTTCGCGATCTTCTATGCGCTGTGCAGGATCTTCTTTATCGTCGCTGTGTGGTTCCACTCGGAACCATGGATACCCTCCGACAGGTCGGATCCGAGCAATTTGATGATATTCGGTTATCTTTCCAATAGTGTGCCTATTAATTCCTTCGTCGTAACAGGTTATTTCATATCGTGCGTCGGGCTCATTTTCATGGCCATCGTTGTCGAGAAGTACTCGAGTAGCAAGGCTCGACATGTCTTCACGATCGTGGCAATCCTCTTGATCGTGTACGTGATTGGATGGTTCCCGGATTCGAACCCGGATCCAGCCGACGCCGTGCGGAATAGCTATGACTTTTTCGTCGTGATGGGATATTTCTTCGCAAGCTTCGGACTCACCTGCATGATTCTCGCGCTGGAGAGCTTCTTGATAACGAGGACGCACCACATCTTCTCGATCTTCGGCTTGGTCATGACCTTGCTGAACTTCCTGGCCGTTCTCGGGATTCTGAGCCAGGACATGGCCCTGTATTTGTCATATCTCTCCTCGCCGGCGCTCACGGCGATGATTGCCATTCTCTACATATACCTGGCAGCCAAGGGCACGGCCGAGCTTCGCAAGAAAGCGATATTGATCCTTGTCGCCATCTTGTTTATCGGGGTGGCCTCGATCATCGACGGGGAATCGCTGATCATCTCGGCGGGACAATGGTTCTCGGATGATTTCATCCTCGACTTGTATTATTCCATCGCTCCAGGGCTCATGATAGTCGGCATCTTCTTGTTCTTGAAGAACACGTATTGAAGTGTTTCTTTTTTATTTTTATTGCTTGCAAGGTGACATCCAGAATTTTTATTGGATGAGATTTAGATCCTGGTTAACGAATTGTAATAAAAAAGAAATCTAGTACAAAAAGAAAGTAATGAAACTCATTTAGTAACCTGGTAGGAGAAGGGAGCCATGGGCGCGTTGTTCGCATCGTACAAATGCCCGGCGATCGTGCATGTGTTGCCGTTTATCGAGAACTCGGCGAACCCGGAATGGCCTGGCTCGTAAAAGACCGAGCAAGTGTTGTTCGTGGCGGAGGCCGTGTCCAACCGCGTGTTCGCCGTTCCCACTATCGCGTAGACGACGCCATCCCAATCCGATATCTCGAAGTGATGATCGTGGCCCGAGATGACGAGATCGACCCCGTAATTGACGAACGTCTGGTGAAACTCGTTCATGACGTCGCCCGCTGTGTTGTACAGCTTGAGCAAGTCGCCCGTGGCGTTACCGAACCCGCCTGACGAGACGTGCATGCAGTGGTCATACACGACGAGCCAGCCCGTGGGGTCTGTCGCCCGGATACCGGCGATGGTCGAGAGGAACCATGCCTTTTGCGCGGCATCGTACGATTCCAGCCCCCATTCCAGGTCCAAGCAGATGAAATGCACGTCGTTGTACTTGAAATAATAGTATCTCTCGGAACCGGTGGACGCCTTGGGCATACTCAAGTACTTAAGGTAGTTCGCGTCGCCGAAAAACATCGAGTCGTGGTTGCCGATCGCGGTCATTATGGAATAGTTCGTGGCGATCTGTCTTGTCACCTCGAAGTACTTGTTCCAATCAGCGTTCGACGCACCGTAATCGGTGAGATCCCCGACCACCAGCACGAAGTCAGGGTCGCGCGCCGTGATGGCGGTTGTCATGGGGGGGTAGAACATGCTATGCACGTCGGCGAATGCAACGAACCTCATGTTATTGGTCTCGTTCGCGGTTCTGAAGCTCCATGTCTCGCTGAAGCCGTCGATCTTGTAGTAATACCTCGTGCCGGGGGTCAGGGACGTGAAATTGAGAACGTGTTCCTTCGTGGCAGCCGCGTCTTGCACGGAATAGGGCAATACAGCGGGACTAACGTTACCATACATGGCCCTGCCGACATAGCTGCTCTTCGAATACCACGTGAGCGTCATGGACCGCGCCGGGTCGCCCGTGAACGAGAGATGGGGTGCCATGTCGTATTCGATCCACGAGGGTGCCTTCAAGGCTATGAACGGGACAACGACGGCGGCGAGGATGATGATGGAGGGGAGGACGTAGTGCTTCATCGCCGAGACGTCCTTGACCGGGCGGGCCCGAAGGTATCCGATCACGCGATACACGAGGTACACGCAGTAGATGCACAAAATGCCATAGACCCCCCAGATGCCAATGGTCAACGCGATATGGATCATGAAGAGCGAGTACCACATGATGCCAAGAAACCAGGAAAGCAAGATGACGGCGACCGCGACGCCGATAAGACTCACCGCGTAGAATATCACGTCTTTGGAATTAGGATTTGATGAACTCATGAGGGAACACCACTACCGGCTCGTATTAATCGAGTGCCGGCCTCTTTTCGGGGGTTTAAGTATCCTTGTACGCGCGGGGAATAAAAAATAGCTCCTTGCCTTCCATGAGGCATTCAATGCTCTCGTTCCTTCTCGCGAGCCACGAAAAACAAGAAATGCGACGCGTCACGGAAAAACGTAGTCGGCACCGTCGATCGAATGCCGAGGTGCAAGGCATGACGAACAACACGGGTTCACAAGGAGGATCGATAGACGATGCGGGACCGGTCACGCTCGCGCACGGCGCGGGTGGCTTGATGACGAAGAACCTCGTAGACTATCTCATCAAGAACGTTGCCAAGAAAAGCGTGCCCGGCGGGGTCGGGCTTGTCGAGATGGACGACGGCGCGACCGTGCCGATCCCGGGCACGGATCGGGTCGTGGTCGTCACCACGGACGGGCATACCGTCGACCCCATATTCTTCCCCGGCGGGGACCTCGGCAAGCTGGCAGCTTGCGGCACCGCGAACGACATTCTCATGATGAACGCGGACCCGGTGGCGCTCACGAACGCGATCATCGTCGAGGAGGGATTCCCGATCAAGGAACTCAAGCGCATCAACGAATCGCTCGTGGCGACGGCGAACGAGTGGGGGATCGCGATCATCGCCGGGGACACGAAAGTCATGCCCAGGGGGACCTTGCGGGGCGTCGTGATCGTCACTACGGGAATCGGCATCGCAAAAAAAGGGGACATCGTCGTCGATAGCAACGTGCGGCCGGGTGATGATATCATCGTGACCGGGACGCTGGGGGACCATGGCACCGTGCTGCTCGCGGTCCGCCAGGGGCTCTCGTTCGATACCGAACTGGTGTCCGACGTGCAGGTATTGGCAAACGTGGCCAAGATAACGAGGAAGTTCGCGCCACGCGCTATGACCGATCCCACCCGCGGCGGGCTCGCGGTCGCGCTGAACGAGATCGCGTCCAAGTCTCGCGTGAGCATCTGGATAGACGAGGATAAAATCCCGTTCCAGAAAGCGACGGTCGCCGCTTGCGAGATGCTCGGCCTGAGCCCGTACGAGCTGGCATCCGAGGGGCGGGCGGTCATCGCCGTCCCGGAGGGGCAGGGCGAGGCCCTCGTAATTGAACTCAAGAAACTGCCAGAAGGCAAGAGCGCTGCCGTGATCGGGCACGCGGCAAGAGAGAAGCCCGGGAAGGTGTTCTTGCGGACTCATATTGGCGGGACCAGGATCCTGGCCATGCCGCTGGGGGAACCGATCCCGCGCGTGTGCTGAAACCCACGAGTCCAATGCAATTTACTTAATCTCAATCGATCCCGGGGATCAAGTCGATCCGATCCCACGACGGGAGCGCCTCGGCCCATTGTTCGGCCGAGAAATCGTCCGGAACCTGGATCTTCCCCTCTTGTTCGAGATGACGGAGCCGCAGCGGGATCCACGCAAGCCGGTTCACGATCTGGTTCGCTGCCCGGAACTCGGCGGGAAAATTCTCCCGCAAGAAGGCCTCGACCTCGGGGACGGTCGTGAGATCCTTTATACGCGTGTAGGCGACGACGTTTTGTTCGATGAACGGGCAGCCCGTGTCGAGGAAATACTCCTTGGTCGTGGCATCGACGGTCTTGATGGCGATAGGGTAGGCCTGGCAGACGAGTGGCTTCTGCTCCAAGCTGAACATCTCCTGTATCCGGCACCAGCGGTTGTCCTGCCGCATAAAGCCGCAAGCTCTCGATGGCAAAATCTCAAGGTAGAGCCGGTAGGACCCCACCAGGATGATCTTGTTCTTGATATCCGGGAATATCAAGTCCTCCAGGACGGCGAAACGCTGGTCAAGCTCGACCGCTTGGCGCTCGAGGAACGCGACCTCCTCGGGAAAGAGCATGATTTTCTTCTCCTCGCCCTCCCGAAGGGCGCAGCAAGGGGTGCTACATCCGCTGCATTCGAATTTCATGAGTGAGATTAGCGAAGCTTAGCATTCAAGTTTAAGTTGGATTCTTCCTTCAGGTCGTGAGGACTTGTCGGGCGGTGTTCCAAACCGCAAAATATGGGCTTTACAAAAACGCGGGAAGTCGCCACTGACCAAGAGTCCCTCGTGGTAAAAAAAGTTTGTTTGTAAAATGGCCCACTCCTTTTGGTTCGACCCCCCACGAACACCAATGTCATTAAGTTAGCATTTCAATCATCTCCGCTTTTTCCGATATAGGTAATGGTTGAGACGGCGGGTCGGCGTCAGCCACGCCCGGGGTTTTCGGCGCCTCGGGCGGAATGGGCTCTTGAGCATGAGGATCTCGTCTTGATACGACAGCAGATGTGCGAGTGCTGCCGAACCGTCCATGAGAAACAAGCCGACGAGGTGATCCGACAGCATCGTATAAGCGCCGGACTTGTTAACGTGGTACACGTGCTCCAGCTCGTCTTGGATGCTCCTCGCGCGGATCAAGCGGTCTCGTGACTTGCTCATGATGGTCTCGACTACTTGCAAGAAGACGGCCGCGTGGAAGTCTTGCTTGATGTTGTGCACCTTTCCCGAGCTGAAGCACTCGACCTCGAGCTGGTGCTTGAAGCGGTCGAACCCGGTCTCCACGCCCCAGCGCTTGCCGTACAAGGCTTTGAAGTCCGATGGT
>JAUQYZ010000305.1 GCA_030587475.1 Candidatus Sigynarchaeum calidifontis | reverse complement strand
GGATGTTCCACTCGTATTTCATCAACCAGGGGAATGAATGTAATGGAATCGTGCGTATTGGCTGGATATAACTCAACCTTTATGGGTACCTTTTTTTGTCGTCGATAAGCAATTGGACGCGGTAACCGAGAAAGACCTCCTTCTTTGCGGCGCAGTAGCCGAGCCGGGCATCCGGATCAACATACGAGAAGGAAGTCTGCAGCGCGGCAAATAGACCCGGGAATAGCAAGTCAACCGATGTATATTGTGGCGTTGAAATCCCGACGAGGAATTTCGTGATATACGATCTAAATGCTTCGAATGCAGGCGATTTAAGAACCGCCATCAGTTGTTTCTTGAAGTTGGACATTGTTGCTTCGGAAGGTGCCTTGGCTCCACCTTGGACTGCTTTCAAAAGAGCCGCGTGCTCGCTTTTCTCTAAATATTTCGTTACTTTTGCTTGTGACAAGAATCCGCCAAGTTCATACAACACCACGAGATTCAAGTTCGTGATTCGCTTCGTGACGTTTCCGGAACCGCCTTTTTTGTAACCCATGGCTGTTATCACGCCTGCTGCGAAGGCTTGATATGTGGGGTCATCGATAAGCGAGCAAGCGAGCGCATCGTTCAATTTGATCTCCTTGTTTGCCTTTCCCAAGTTCACGTATGCTTTGACAGGTGCGGAATCGATGGTCACGCTTGCAAAATCGATCCAACCAACGCGTCCGAGGTGATCGCGCAAAGCATTGAAGACCTCGGTCAAAAGCTCTACGGTTAGCCGTTCCCGCTTGAAATAACTGAAAGTCTGATGACTCGGTATGTCTTCAAATCCAAGTGCGGCTGCGAGATGTGGATTGCGGCGCAATTCCCGCTCCAGCGCGCGATCCGACATGTTCTTGTTCAACTTTGCAAAAATCACGGCCTTGAACATGGCGACTGGCGGGAATGGCTCATTCCCCCTCGTGCCTGGCTCCCACGTGTACAGTGCATCCAATTTCTCGACAAATGGCGCGAGAATTTCGTCAAAAGGCACGGAAAAGAAGACTTTCGTCTCGACACGAGTTCCGTTTTCGTCGCATACCTTGAACACCTTATCTGCCACGAGCTGAAGCCCTTGTTTCTCGAAATAATTGTTTTCTGTCATGATAGCCATGATTCGTCCGCCTTTACATCACGGGTTTTAGACATGTATGGGTATCACACGGATATAAATTTAACCCAAAATCGAGACGTTTACGTTAAAATGGGTCGAGACGGCGTTGCACGGGCATGTATCATTTCAGTCTTGACATCGGACGTTGAAAATACTGAAACAGAAAGGCTTTAGAATATATAAAGAATCAGTTAAACGGCCACGTCAAGAAAATGAGGCTGGAATTGGGTTATGAATTTGTTATCGCCTTCCTGTTTGCCAATTCACGCGTCCCTCCATCCCCCTCTTCCGAAACCAGATGCGATATGAATTTTACAAGAAGAAAGACGGTTCAATTTGAAGGCCGCACCTATTTTGCGACGCGCCGTGCCATGTCTCCCGTTACTATCTGAAATTTAGAAGGCCTCGCTCGATCGCGCTTCATCCTTCATTCCTTTTCCCGGTTCGCGAAGTCCAGGTAGAGCTCGAGATACCTTAGCCGCTTCAAGACGGGCGCGTGCTTCGCGAATGCTTCTTTCATGTTCCGCTCGGCGAGCCGATGCGACACGGCGAGCACGACGAGCAAGAACGAGAACATGGAATAGAGCAAGCTTATAGTTAGCCTCAGGTTTGGATCCGGTAATAGTATCACGATGAGGAGCCCCGGGAAAAAAGCGATCGCGAACGCCGCTCCGAGAAGGAGGAGCAGCGTCTTCGCGAACTTGCCGGGGGGCACGATCAAGGCGCTGGAGAGCGTCGCGACGTCCGACTCGGCCTCCTCGACGGTGAGCTTGCCCACCCCCGGTATATCGAGGGTGCCCGCCGGGCCGAGGCTCTCGAACACGAGGCGGAGATCCGGCCTCGCGCCGTCCGACAAGTACCGGCGGTCGGTAAAGGCCAGCGATCGAGGGCCCGTTATTCGTTCCAGGAACTTCTTGAACCTGTCGCGTGATTCGGCGTCCGTGTTCACCATCTCGCTTTTCATGCTATCTCGATTCCTCCATGAGCGTCAGCGCGATCGTCAGCGCGATCTGCCGCGAACGAGGTTATAAGGGTTTGCACGGGGCGCGGCCGCGCGCTCGCGCACGCGAGGCGATGGTTCCATGCCGCCGATCGAGCCTCGCGAAGCCTCCATGTATGACTTGAAAGGTATTGTCCACCAGGACTCTCGCTTCGCGAGGCCGGGGCTGCCCCGGTGGTCGTTCTGGCACCTATTATTCCCGCATATTCGCCGCCAAGCGTGCCTCCCGCTGCAGAGTAACTATATAAGCAATGATCAACCGGATGAAACTGTTTCTTGTTCATGGGATAACGGTTAGACCATTTCTTTGGTCAGCATGCAGCGACGGCTAACAGACGATCGATCTCGTGAAAACCGGTTTCTTCGACAAGGTCGAAGCCTTGCGGAGGGAATAGAGATGAGGCTTGCCAAGCATTCCGAAACGGTTTACTGCCCGCGGTGCGGCGCGGGGGCGCGCATGACCTGGCAAGACGGGAAAGGCGAGTACTGCATGGCCTGCAAGAGAGAGTTCAAGACGGGCAAGGAAATGGTGAAGGATGGCGGAGCTCGAAGCTGAAAACGCCCGGTTGAAGGTCGAAAACCTGAAACTCAAGGCCCGGAGGCAGAAGAAGGCGGAAAACCTCGCCGGGTACCGTGATGGGAACACGAGCGTTCGGATGGCGGCCCGCAAGCGGCGGCAATCCAAGCTTGCCGCTCCAGGTGCAGGTATCGCTGTTAATGGCGACGCCACCGCGCCCCGGAACAAGCGAACCGGCAAGCCGAAGGGGAAGAGGGGCGGCGGGTTCAAGGTACCGAAAAAGATCACCCGGGAAGTAGACTGACGGCTAACTCGATGTCCTCGTTGCGGGAGGTCGCTTGAAAGCACCCGGCCTGCCGGGAAGTGGTATCACGTCATCATCGATGTCGTGGAGCTTGAAAATGGGATGCTCCTGGAAAGCGTTCGGCACGTGATCTACCGGTATCGTTGTCCGGGGTGTCATCAGATCGTGGCGAAGGATTTCGGGCGTCTTGCCCGGCTGCATTATGGGATCGGTTTGATCTCGCTGGTAATGGAGGATCGGCTTGATCGCCGCGGCACGTGGGACGGCATACGCGGAACCCTTATCCGATTTTTTGCAAAGAAGAATCCGGAGATCATCCCGACGATCGTCGCGTTCATCGACTGGATGATCCGCTGGGAGCCGCAAGTTCGGCAGGTGTTCGAGGCGTTCCGCGCCGCGGTCAAGGACACGTCATTTGCATGCGTGGACGAGACCGGCGTGCCGATGGATGGCAAGAACCACTGGCTCTGGGTCATCGTCACGGGCCATGTCATCCTCTACTTGGCATCGGAAAGCCGGGGTCACGATG
>JAUQYZ010000299.1 GCA_030587475.1 Candidatus Sigynarchaeum calidifontis | reverse complement strand
TTGTCCTCTCCTTCCCTTGCGCCGAAACAGCGCGCACGCGAATATGACCATCAACACCATGAGAAAGCTCGCGATGATCGGAAAGCCAGTGAGCGAGTTCATTAAATGACTTCCCACGATCACGGCTATAAATGTTCCGGTGCTTGACGAACCGATAAAAGCCGACCGCAGCCCTTTTTAATGATCAAATCACTTAGTCTTTACCATTTCTTTGACTATTGACAGACATTTCAAAAAAGCTTATGTCTTATCGACAAACATTTTCATGATCATTGACAAACTTTTCAAAAAAACTCAACATCGCCGACGACATGATCGGCCTTGGCTTCCTCATGCGCGGCGAGATCATCTGGGACAAGGCGGCGTCGGCAGGCACGTCCACCGCCTGGGGATCATGGTGTTCTGCGTCCAATCCAACGCTGCGCGACGTGCACGAGTACATCCTCGTGTTCTCGAAGGGAATGTTCTCGCGGCGGAAAAAAACGGAGACGGGTGAAAAATCGGACACGATCTCCAAGGAACAGTTCTTGGAATACACGAAGAGCATCTGGGCGTTCCCGACCGAGTCCGCCAAGAAGATCGGCCACCCCGCACCCTTCCCCGTCGAGCTCCCCTTCCGGCTGCTCCAGCTTTTCACGTTCCAAGGGGACGTGGTGCTCGATCCCTTCATGGGAAGCGGACAAACGGCCATCGCCGCTGTCAAGGCCAGGCGTCACTTCGTGGGGTACGAGATCAGCGCGGAATACAAGGATCTCGCCGAGAAGCGCGTGAAACGGGTCATGATGGACGTGAACTCGCCGACCCTGCTCGATTTTTCGGGAAATAACTCCGTATGACCCATCTCCCCAGCAGGCGCGCGATTAAAGGTTCCTCATTTAAGTTCACTCGCTCGTCATTAATACCATAATGCCCGGTCATTCACAAGCCAAGTTTTTTTACTGGGTCGATGCCAACCATGTCGAAGCGATACTCGATAAGTTGAATTCGTGGTTGCAAGTCCAATCGATCCCGCGTGCGAGGCAGCGGCCATGCGAGGCCTTGAACCCCGCGTTCCCCGTCATCCACGTGCCTCCTGACGTGTGGAATGCCACGTGTTACCGGCAAGCGTCGTGGTTCAGGACCTCCGATCTAAAGGATAAACATCTTCTTGTATCGAACACGGCATTGTCAATCTCGCTCGCAATCCTTTCCGGGAGGATATCGAAGATCACGGGGCCAAGCGTTCCCATCATCTCCCGTTCCCAATACATTTCCTTGCTCAAGACGCCGGCATTCATAAAGCGGGCGCCACCCGAATGGTTCCACCTCCTCGACCGCGAGATACCCGTCTTCAAGGCGTTCCTGGATCGTATCGGCGTGCACATCGATCTCGACGAATTCCTGGAGAAACATTCAGCGAACCACGCTCAATTTCTCCAGCCTTTGGGCAGCGTGCTTGCAACAATAGAACACGAGGACAGACAGATTCCTTGCTCATTGTTTCCCTCGTCTTTCATTTGCTCCGCGTGCATGGAGTTATTTGGCGTGCTTGGCTCCCATCTCCAGAAAAAAGCGGTGAAGAATTGTCCAGGCCTTAAATACGCCCCGCTCGGCCCTGACGAGTATTTCCTCGTTGAACTTTTCAAAGATTATAAAAACTCAGAATGCCAGGCCGAGTGCATTTAATGCGATTACGATGGCACTGAACCCGAGCAATCCCGCTGCGAACAAGGTCGACTTTCCTTTTTCTTTTTCAAGAATGACTTCCCGCATGATGATGTACAGCAAGGCCCCGGCGATGAAGGAAAATAACATGTAGATGAATTCCGTGATATCCACGACTGTTAGTTTCAGGATCACTCCGGCCACGATCCCTATGGGCGCGGCAAGAGCGAGCTCCGCCTTTTTCTTCCGGGTATCGACGTAATCCATCTCGATATCGAGGTTCATGAAAATGCGCTGCCGGCTTTGCGTGTGAGAGATGATTGCCATCAAGATGGCATTAGTATAGAAGAGGAATGCCTCGACCACGTTCACGAACAGCAATCCCACGAGGATCACGCCGATGATGCAATGATAGATGAATTCGGTCATGTCGTGAAAATCTTCGAGCCGCTCGTTCACGTGGTCGTGGAGCACCTTTTTCAGCGATTTCAGCTCGGCGTTGACATCGCCCTCGGTCTTGATGAGCTTTTTCAAGGCACATGCCATGTTTTCGAGCTTGGTTCTGTCCAATTTCTTTTTCTGTATGCTTTCTGCCATGGCCATTGAGACGTGATCTTCCTCGGTATCGATCATCTCTTTTTTCTTGATCAAGCTCTCCGCCTTTTCCCGGCTGCGAGCCTCGACGTGCTGCAAGATATACTTTTCAAGAAAGTGCGCATACGAGATTCCGACGAGGATGAAGACATATTCCAAGGATGGAAGCCCGAAAATCGCCGTCGGCATTTCACCAGCTATCTCGGGAAGCACGACAAGGACAAAATAGGATACCGACGTCCCCGCGATGAAGGACGGGTTCACGTGCACCTTCTGGTTGTACATGTCCGCGAAAAAAACATTATGCCGAGCATCACAGCGAGGCACAGCAACAGTGGCAGGTCAGTTCCCATCGTGGAGCACCCGTTTCATGTATCAAATGCTCCCAGTTCTTAAAGAAGATGAAGGATATTCGACTCTATCTCCACCAGGCGCACGAGCCGGTGAATGATTCATCGCGGCGGGGATGTCTCAGCTGGATGCAGGAACCGGTTCCGAGTGGATGATCACCCGAAAGAGTGACGGGATCGCGGCGCGGAGCTTGACCTCGATGTCCTCGACCCTGGCATGTGCTTCGGAAAGGGGGATTTGGCCGGGAATGTTGACGTGCAGGGAGACGGTCGGCTTGCCATCGACGATTTGGACGTTCACGCTATGACATTTCACATCAGACGCGATGCTATCCAAAAGCTCGTTGATGCGGGCTTGCAGCTTCGTCGTGTCGCTTTCGGTCACGTTGCTCCCGGTGATCTTGCCAACAGGTTCTATGTGACTGTTTATCTCCTTGACGCGCGGGTGCTCCTCACGTATTCTTTTCTCGATCCTCGAGGTAAGCGCGTGCGCCTGGATCAAGGGAAGCGACCCGTCCATCTCCAGGTGATCATCTATCCAATACTCGCCGTTCACCTCGCGCACCCAGATCTCGTGCATGTGGGCACCTTCCCCTATCGCGATTCGCCTGAGCGAGATGGCGATGGCCTCGTGGGTACTATCACTTTCTTGTCTCCTTTCTGGCTCGACGTGAATGGTCACGTCCTTGAGATCGGGGTCAAACTGCCGGAGCTTATGCTCCACCTCGTGTGCGATCGCGTGGCTGCCCTCCGTGCTCATGCCCGGGTCGACACGGATATGCAAGTCAGCATAGACTGCTTGCTCGTGCCCCCTGCTCCGCACGTTGTGGACGGAGCGGATGCCCGGTACCGACTTGACGATCTGCTCGACCTCCCCGACGGGCATTTTTTCCTTGTCGATGAGCGTGGGAACCGATTCCTTGATGATCCCGATGCCGATGTTGATGATGACGATGGCGACGACGATGGTGAGGATCGGATCCGCCAAAGGTATGCCGAAATAGATGAATACCAGCCCGCAACCAACGGAAATGGACACGAACACGTCCGCACGGGTATGCAGCGCGTCTGCGATCAATATATCGCTTCGAAGCCGCTTTCCGGCCCCTAATTCATATATAACAACGCCAACATGGACCACGATGCTAACACCTATGGCGACGAAGCTCCAAGCGTTCACGTTTGCATCGATGAGGGCCGGGTTCACCAAGCGATCGATCGCAGTCTTGATGAGCTCCCAAGCGGTGATGAAGAGCAAGAAACAGATCACGAGGGCTGTCATCGTTTCAGCTTTTCTTCTACCGTAAGGATATCTCTCATCGGCTGGCTTGCTCGCGACCCATATGCCCACGAGGCCGACAACGTTCGATCCCGCATCGAACACGGAATCGAAGCCATCGGCGATGATGCTCAGCGTGTTGGTCATCCAGCCGACCGCGAGCTTCACGACGGTCGGGATCAAGTTGAGGAACATGGTTATCCAAAGTACCCGTCGTATGCCTTGAATCGTGTCCATGGGAGATCATTCAGAGTAAAGAGATTCAGATGTGCCTCGGTCGGGCGTTGATCTCGTGATCGCGGAGATGATAATGCTCGAATCCCTCATTAGAGCTGATTGGGGGTGATGATTGGCTTTCAATCATCGAAAAATCACAACGATGATTGGATCACGAGTATGTTCAAAGAGGTAACTCGTAGATAAAAGATTGCAGCAAGGAATTAGGCTCGCCTCAGAAAAATCATCATCCGTTAGGTTTGCCTCACAACATTGAGAGGGTCGTCGTGAAGGATAGATACAAAAAAGGAGCTAATGGCCGGAAACGCGGGCGTTAAATCGCGAGGCGAAGGGGGGGCCGTCTCTCACGTTTTCATGACAGGAGAAGTTTTGCCTCCGCATGTGCCTCGACTTGCTCCCTACTCCAGAGCATTTTCGCGTACTCGCCCTTGTACCACAGCTGGAACATGTCCTGGTAATGCGGGCTTGCCAGGTTCCCCGACTGGCCCGGAGGGATGACGACGAGCGACTTGCTCAAGTCGCCAAGGTCGACGATCTGGCGGTAACTCGGCGCCCAACACTTTTCGGAGAATGCCCCGACGGGCGAGCCAATCTGGCACACGGTGTTCTTGTCGCCCCCGATCGGGACGTTTCCCACGTTGAAGACCTTGTCGAGTGGTTTCTTCAAGGCCATGGCATGGGGATAGACCATCTTGTTCAGCCGCCCCCATGTCCAGCCCGCGGAATCCTTGCCCAGCTTGGCGCGCAGCCAGGCCACCGCCTTGCCCAGCGCCCGCTCCAGCACGGCGTTCTTGCCCCCAGCTTGCTCCATCCACCACGATTTCTGGTTGTCGAGCAAGTTGATGATGATGTCCGTATGGCTGTGGAACAGCTCGGTCGTCCCATGCAGCACGGGGTGGAATCCCCGGCCCATGAGATCGATGGTCAGCGCTTCACCAAGCTTTTCAGCGAAGACTTCCTTGTAGACGAACGGCAAGGCTGCCTCGTAGATCGTCCCGCCCGTGCAATCGGCGGTCAAGTTCCCGTCCCATTTCCCGAGCATATCGATCGCGAGGCGGACGTCCGGGTCGTCGCTCTTGATATCGCCGATGCGCTTCGCGAATTCCAGGCCGGGCCTGCACAAGAGGTCGACGTGCAGCTTTATGCAGTCCTCGACCGAGAATTTTTCCTTCGCAGCGATCGTTTCCGTGATGCGCCTCGCACGGTAGCCCGGGTCGAAAACGCTGGCGATGTAATACGGGTACTTGTCCGCCTCGATAGGCTTGTTATTCGCGCAGACGACGAATCCCTTCTTGGCATTGAAGGAATGTGGCTTCTCGTCGAACGGCACCTCGCCGGTCCAGTCAAACTCGCCCATCCAGCCGGGTACAGGTAACAAGCCGTTCCCTTTCGCCCGTATAGGCATGATCCCCGTCACGTACGAGCCGATGTTCCCGTCCACGTCGGCGTAGGTCATGTGCTGGTTCGGCGCGTCCCAGAACTTGATGGCTTCCAGGTATTCCTTCCACGAGCCCGCGAGGCAGAGCCGGTAGGCAGATTCCAGGGTGCGTAGCGGGCCAAGGGCGGTGGACTGGAGGGCGACTCGCCGGTCCTTCAAGCCGACGATGTCCGACACGACGGGGCCGTGGCGTGTCCAGATGACTTTTTCCACGAACGGTTGCTCCTCTCCCTTGACCTTGATCTGCTCGGGGTACACGTCGGCGTCCATCCACTTGCCCTTGTAATCGTACTGCGCGGGGTTCTCCGGGTTCATCTTCTCCACGAAGAGGTCCTCGGCATCCACGTTGGCGACCGTGAAGCCCCATGAAATCCGGGCATTGTGGCCGATGAGGATCAGCGGCGCCGCGGGTATCGAGACGCCCGTCACGTTGAGCTTGCCACCCACGAGGTGGACGTGATACCAGATCGACGGGACGCTGGGCGAGAGGTGCGGGTCGCTGCACTGGATCGGCTTGCCCGTGGCCGTGCGCTTCCCCGAGATGGCCCAGCTGTTGCTTCCACCGCCTTTCTTGAAAAACGGGCCATCGAGTGCCTTCAAGGTGCCGTCGGGATCGAGCTGGTAGCGTTCTATCTGGGGCACGACGGCCGGGTTCTCGCCCGGGTATTTCGGGACGAGTTCCGCGATCTTGTCCTCCCCGACGGCAGCGGCGATCCGTGCGTAGTTGATCTTCATCGAGGACTGGCCGTTTAACTGGAAGGCCATGAGCCTTGCAAAGGCCGCGGTGTCCAGGGGAGACCACGGCTCGGGAACGTGCTTGAGCAACGAGAGCTCGACCGGCATCTTCGTGCTCGGGTGCTTCAAGCAAGCGTTCACGCCACCGGCATATGCGTTTAGAATGTCGGTCATGTCCTTCGTCGTGTTCTCGAGATCCTTTTCGCCGAGCCGGCGGAACCCGAACGTCCGGAGCGCCCTGTCCGTGTCGAGCGCCACCTTTCCGAGCATCTCGCTGAGGGTGCCGCTCGCCGTCCTCCGGAGTAGCTCCATCTGCCACAGCCTGTCTTGCGCGTGCACGAACCCTTGGGCGAAGACCAGGTCATGCTCGCTGCCAGCGTATATGTGCGGGATCCCCCACTTGTCCCGGATGATCTCGACCGGCGCGGAGAGCCCTTGCACCGTGATGGCCCCGCTCGTTTGCGGGAGCCTTTTCTTACCCATTCCTTTGATTAAGAATTTAAGAATTGCAGCCAACAAAACCACCTTATTTCTCCTAGGGATGACTCGACTTCATAACATAAAATGATTCTTTAGCCCGATAAAACAAAGTAATAAGAAAAATATCACAATGCAATAACGCCTGCAGCAACCAGGGCCATGACAAGGCCGCAAAACCCGGCGAACGCGAGGTTCGAGATGATCAGCGCCCGTTCCTTTACATCAATCTTCCGTTCAGTCTCGACTACGTGTTGAATCATCTTCTCCGGATTGTAAAGGATGCCATCCATCTGCATGCGGTCGCCACTGCTCGATTTTCCAGACAAGGCCTTGCTGGTGAGCCATTCGAACGAACCGACGAACCTAACCTTTTCCCACGTCCAGAGGATAACGTGCCACATAAAGAACAACAGGAGGAGCACGATAGCAAGCTGCCAGTCCACGAGCGCTCCCTCGAGGATCGGCCACCATGTCACAATTTCTATAACGAGCACGGGCCCGACCATGAAGTACTGGAGCATCTAGAGCGTGAGGGTCATGATGCCGAATCGCCGGATCCATCTCGTGCACCTGTTGAACAACCCGAAGTTGGTCTTCTTGCGGAAGTCGATCATGTAGAGCAAGAACGCGGTACTCATTATCTCCAGGCCGAGGATGAACATCTGGTAGAAAACCACGCGTTCGCGCGAGCCGAGTCCAATATCGTCCAGCGCGATGCCAACGACAAACGACGCGCAAACGAAGAGCAACCCTCCATACAAGAACTTCCTGAGCGTTGACGGCTTGATCGCGTTCTCGTTGATGTTGATCGCGAAGAGCAAGCCTGCAGCGGCGCAAGAATAGTATGGAAACAACGGGATCAAGCGGCCAATTATAGGCGCGAGAACAAGTCTCATCGGCCATTGCCAAGCAGCGATCGACGTATCTCCAATTCCATTGGAGAATGTATCCGTTCCAAACAAACCCTTCGCAATGCCTTGTGTTAGTGGCATAAGCGCGGTGCACGCAATAACTACAATGATTAAAAAAATGGATATATATTTTCGGCTGATGCCCTTCCTCAAGTACAGCAACTGGATAAAGCTCGTGATGATGATGGAGATGCCGATGGTCGTTAGGATATTCGTCAGGAAAAAACCATCGAGGTACCACCACGGGGATATTCCGGATAAAGGCTCACAAAGCCAGATCTTGACGATGGCTTCCAGCAGCGTCGAGAAGACCGATTCGGAGAGGTACCCGAACACGCATATCATGACGCCCCGAATGAATTGCGACGCGAAGATCGACTTGAATGCCTTGTCTTTGTCCACGCCTCGTTCCACAGTCAATCTTTCCCATTGCTTGTGAACCGAGATCGAATTGCTGGCTGCCGAGATCATCAAGAACATGCCGTTAAAGGATCCCAGGATGAGGAGAACCGGCCCGAGGATGTACCAGTATATCTCGACCGTCCCCGTCCCGTTAATCACGGCGGCTTCGATCTCTTCTGTGCGCTGGCTGAATGCAATGTTGAGCACGTGGAACAAGAGCACGCCGATGATGGCGACGCCCCTGAGGAAGTCAAAGGTTAGAACACGCTTCATTTTGTTTCGACCTCGATTAGGATAGAATCACTTGCATCGAAGTTCCTAAATAAGCCTTGCATCGATTGCCCCGGGGAATTCTGGTTAAGGAAATCACGCTACTGTTTCTTGCTCGACACGTACTGGTTGATGCGTTCGAGTTCATCGGGCGTGTTGAACGACATCACGTCTTCTGGCCTGTTCAAGGGGATGGCTACGATTTTTTTTCCAGCCTCGGCGAGGATCTGCATGATGTCCGTCAAGTATTCCTCGTTCTGGGCGTTGTTGGACGTGATACGTTCGATGTACTCGTAGCACGTGGTGGCGTTGCACAAGTAGATGGACACGTTCACGTACCTCACTTCCCGCTGGAGCGCCTCGGCATCGAAAAATTGCCCCTTGATCGTGAAGCCGCGGGGAGATCGATCAAGGGCATCCTCGATCGAGGCCCTCGCAGCGCTGCACGCGGCGGTGGTGTAACCGGCCTTCTCGCAATCGATGATTGCTTGGTAGATGGAAGGAAAGACCTTTTTGATGCGTTTCTCCTCAACCAGTTCTGTTTCGAGCAGCTTCTTGATGCTCTCGATCGTGGACTTGGTGCCCGCATTCCTTTTCCCGCTGCCCGACATCATGGCGGCCATCCGCTTGGTCAAGATGCCCTTCATGATGTCCCAGTACTCGATAGAACCGAGCACCGAGCCATCCTTGCCTTGCACGACGTGGCCGAACTCCCGGCCGTGCGCCTTGTCCATAACGAGGATGGCCATGTCGCTGCCGGACGAGCGGTACGTCTTGATGAGCGTTCGCAAGATCGATGGATCGATGATGGCATCGCCGGGCACGATGAGAACGTCGCCCTCGAAGCCCGATGCCTTGAGCGCGCGAATTCCCATCTTTGCCGCGTTGCCCGTGCCTTTCTGCACCGGCTGGAACGTGTACATCGGGGCATGCTTGCTCTTAGCCGCGATCACGCCCATCAATTGCTCGGCAAACGCGCCGACCACGAGGATGTTGAAGGTGATGCCCACGTCCTCGAGCTGGTCGAGCAGGCGGATGATCGCTGGCACCCCCGCGATCTCGAACGTGCCCTTGTGCTTGTCGGCGATGCCCATCCGGGTTCCTTTGCCTCCTGCCAGAACGATCGAGGCAATCTCCGTTCTCGTCATGTCATGGCGCGCTCGGGTCGTGGGCGAATCAAGGATACACAAGCATCTCGCGACCTAAATACTCGGTGAGGGTCATTTTGTAGCGGGTTCGTTTTCAGCCGGCTCCAGCTTAGGCGCAGACGCTGATCCCTTCTCCAACCGGAACACCCACATCGCCCCTTGCTCGTAGGACTTGTTGCCGAACGCGCATCGGGCAATAAAGATGCCGAAGAAGTACCACAGCGGGTAGGAAAGGGCGATAATGGTGGCGACTTGCCCCATCCCCGCGGGCATATCGAGCAAGACTTGCCCGCCCCCGAACTGCCAGAATTGCCAGCTGTTCCACATCCACGTGCGCCCCGACTGCGCCGGGATCCAGGGAAAGACCGCGGCGAGCATGGCGGGGAGCGGGATAACGTCGATGTACACCAGGTACTGCACGATCCACGTGGCCGGCACGAAGACGAGGCCGAGCAAAAACTTGGCGTCCTTCCAGCGCGCCCGCAACGACCGGTGATACCACCACTGGATCACGAACCCGGCGATGATCATGTAGACGATGGTCGAGACGAAGCCCGTTTTTCATGCCACCTCCCATTGTTCCTTTTTGAGCCAGCCATGGTCCAGGTACCAGTCTATCGTCTGCTTTGTCCCGGCGAACATGTCCGGATAATCGAACTTGAAGCCGAGCCGCTTGATCTTCTCGTTGCTGAAAAAATACTGGTGCGTGATGTACTCGGCCATCGGCGCGTCGTATCTCGGCCGCATCCCCTTGCGCGCCATCTTTTCCATCCGGCCGATGGCCCTCCTGTACGTGATCTTGGCGAGGATGACATAGATGAACCACGGGACAGAGATGTGGGCATGATCCGCGCCCAGGACTCGAGCGATGTACTCCATAAAGTCCTCCTGGAAGCCACAATCCCCGATCACGTTGAACGCCTCCCCGACGACTTTATCGGCCGGCGCATTCGCCAGGAACTCAGCAGCACGCACCAGGTCATGCACGTGCACTATGGGCATGCGCAATCGCTTCGACCGGGGATACAAGCAGACGACAGGCACGACACCGACCGTGCGAACGAGGTGGTAGATGTGGAACATCCCGTAGGCCTGGTAAGGGCCGTAAATCGGCGCTGGCCTGATGATGACCGTCGGGACGCCCTTCTCGCGGTGCCATTCCCCGAGCAATTGCTCTTGCAGCATCTTCGACTTGCTGTAGTTGTTCGGGGGATTGTGGGGTGCGGTCTCGTCGGCGGGGATGTCCCACCGCTCGTATTTCGGCTGCCCGTAGACCCCGCATGTGCTCCAGTGGATGAACCGCGGGAGCACGTTCTCGCCGCTCGCGGTTCCATGGCAATGCTCGTGGTAGGTCTCGAGCAAATTCCGCAGGCCGCCGACGTTCACCCGCTCCAGGAGCTCGAAGGGAGCGAAGTAATCGTAGAGCGATGCCGTGTGAAATACCGTGTCGAACTCCTTCCCGGTAAAGACCGGCCGCAAGGAATCCTTGTTGGTCAAGTCCGCAGGGATGAACTCGACCCCGGGCCGATCGATGGACAAGTGCTCGCGGGGAATCGCAAATATTTCCTCCTTCGTGATGAACCGGGATCTGCGAGCTGGATCAAGGTCGGTTGCGGTCACGTGCCACCCGTGGTCCGCGAGCAAGTTCACGAGAAAGGAACCCGTGTGACCCAATGCCCCCGTTACCAGGGCGCGACGGGGTGATCCCGTGCCTGGCATAGGTTGCAGTTCGATCATGGATCTTTTAAGATATCTCGCATCAAGGTTCCTTGTGATCGAAAAATAGGAGAAAAAAAGGACGGGCATTGTGCGTGCTTTAATTGAGCCTATAGTCGCTCTTTAATGATTCTATTTCTTGATTGACATTATTTGTTTTTCATTCCAACGAGAGAAGGAATGTCGTGAGCTCCTGCTATACTAATTCTTCGTCTATCCAGCGTCGCAATTCATTACTCCACCACTATTTCGAAGACAGATACAAGTGTCACGACGTGCAATAACCAAATTGGGTTGTCCATCGGTGACCACGATGAGATCATCAATTTTGTTTATTTCAGCATGGAAAA
>JAUQYZ010000297.1 GCA_030587475.1 Candidatus Sigynarchaeum calidifontis | reverse complement strand
GAGCATGGCCTTGAGGACGCGCTTCTCGGCGCCTTGCACGCCCGACAGGTCGATCACAGCGGGCTTGCCCGACGCGACGAGGGCCGCGAGATCCGGGATGTCGTAGACCCCGACATGACTCCCTGACCAACCCGCGAAGTCGCGCTGGAGGGCGAGAGCAACCGCCTTCTCGCCGCCGCTCTTCGCGTCGGACGCCAGCAGCGCGAGCAATGTTTTCGGAAGCGGCATCTCGTTCTTCTTTGCCGCCGTGTCCAGGAGCTCTTGCAGGCGCGTGGCGAGGAACGCTTCTTGATCTTGCGAGAACGCGTGGATCGCCGACAAGGCAGCAACGACGAGCGACGCGTGTTGCCAGGTTCCAGGGACGAACGGGTTGATGGCGAGGCCGGGGCCGGGCACGAGGATGGCCGCGCCGGGCACGTGGTAGTCGCCGTGGTCGTCGATGATGACCGGGACGAATGGAGATTGCTTCGATAACATGATTTTCAGTAACGACACGCGCTCGGCCACGCGGCCGCCGGCCACGACGAGCCCGCCCTCGAGATGGGCGAACTGGATGCCCGCGTCGCACAGTGCATCGAGGGTCTCGGGTTCCACGACCTTGCCGATGACCACGTCGCTGCGCATGGCCGTGGGCGCGTGCGCCTCGACCGCGATGCCGCTCGGCACGTCGGGGGCGAGCTCCTTCGGGACCATGGCCTCGGGCGTGATCTCCTCGCCGAGCAAGTAGGCCTCGCAGCGGGTGCGCCCCGCCTCCTCGAACTCGATCCCGTGGAATGTGCCCGCGATGGCCGCGTGCATGGCGTCCTTGGAGTTCTGGAGGGTCGTCTCGTCGGGGGCGCTCACGCCGGCCTGGAACGAGACCCGCCAACCGCCCTCGCAGCCCGAGTACCACTGCGCCCGCTCTTGCGGGTTCATGCGGCCGACGGCGAGGCGGTTGATCTCGCGCATGCCGGATCGTGCCATGAAACTCGCCAACTTGCATTCCTTGAACGAGAGGACGTACCTGTATCGAACGGAGGGGTACTGCTTCATGGCGCGCACGAGGTAACGGGTGCCGAGGTAGGGCGACAGCGGGATCTTGTGCCATGACCAGCCCGCCTCGCGATCCCGTGCAGGCGACTCCACGCGCGCGAAGCCCGCCTTGCTCGCGGTGGCTGTCGCGAGCCAGGACAGCAGCACCGCGATGCCCATGCCGGCATTGACAACAAATAATGACCACGCGGCAACCGACGCTGCGAGGTCGTGAGTTGATTCTGCTACCGAGAAAAGAATCGGGATGAGGATACTACACGGGATCCATGCCGCGGCGACCGCGTAAGCACGAACGCGCGAGGGGGGAGATGGCGAAAATACTTCGGGCGAGAAATATATTATCTCCTTGCGCGTAGCGGCGCCTGGCGAGGGCGGAGCGGGGAGCTGGTCGTCGAGGTCGACGTAGCGTGATGCGGACTTCATGCACCAGCCTAAGTTCGCCTACTTTTAAGAAAAAAAAGTCTTGGTAGTGTCAAGGCCAATGGTATTCCGTGGTCGTGCCTGACACGGTCGTGGACGAACCTGCCCGGAACAAGACCATGTAGTTGCCGCTGCTCGTCGCCGTGTAGTCGAAATGGCCGCTCATGCCCGATTTATACGATAAATACGTGGGAACCGTCCCGTAGTTGTAAAAGTATTGGAATTGCGCCTCGGTGAGCAAGTACGCGTTCACGCTCGTCGTGCTCGTGTAGTCAACTACCCAGCCCTCTCCATCTTCGAGCGTCACCCCGAGGTAATCCCAGTTCCCTGCACTGATCGGCCGCGAGAAGTTCGTGTCGTACGGCACGCGGCCATCGCCAAAGTTCAGCCTCGGGGCCAGCAACAGTGCCACGATGACGATCACGGCGGCGGCCGTCGCCCCGGCCGAGATCCCGATAATCGCTCCTTTATTCACGTCGAATCAGCCTCGTTTATGTAGATCGCCGGTAGAAGCATCTCACGCTGGTTATTTGAACTGATCGATCTTAACAAGAGAAAAAAAGAGAAGAGAGGCCTATGCAGCATCCCGGAGCGTGCGCAGCAAGTCCTTGATTTCCTTGCGCCATTTCTCCGCGAGCCGCATGCACTCGGCGTGCCCGGCCTCGTACTGCGGGATTAATTCGGGCGGCACGGGGCCGGCGAGGATTTCCTCGTAGATGCGGGCGGCGGCGCGGGCGAGGTCGTGGTGGTACAGCGCGTCGCGGATGTCCTCGCGGATCGTGTTCATGCGGCATCACCCGATGGCCGGCTCGTGATGGGCACCACGTCGCTGGGTAAGAAAGCCATGAGGCCCGGCGTGAGCCGCCCGTTGAGCAAGATGCCTTTCTTGAGCACGCCCATCTCTGGTACTGCTGACAGGGCGAATCCGATCTGCGCTGCGAGCACCCGTGCTCGGTCGAGCGCCCGCGCCTTGGCCTTGAAGATCGAGGACGCGATGAACTTGGACGCGAGGTATTCCCGCATCTTGTGCGACTCGGACCAGAAGTCGAACGTCATCGGTTGCTCTTGCGCCTCGTGCTTGTAAAGGAATCCGCCGGGGCTATACTGTGTGGCCAACAAGATGCAATCGATGTGCTTGACAACCCGGCCATCGTCTATATAATAATACGTCTGGCCGGATACCCAGTCGCGGTAGTATCGCTCCATCTGGTCGATGCCCTCGACAATGTTCTCCATGTGGTCGCCGTCCTTGGTTTCGATGCCGACACATGTCGGGAAACTAGTCGACATGCAGGCGAGGCCCTCCTTGAATACAGAATCCTCGTAGCCACGCCTGATCAGCAAGAAATCGAACTTCCCGCCCGATGTTCCGTTCGTGTGGAACGGTTCCAGGTCCCACCGGTTCTTTCTGTTCGGGTACACCCGCCATGTTTCGATTACAAGATGGCAGAACTCGGCGGTAAATTCAATAGTTTCTTTTATGACGCGTCACCCTTGTTTGTAAATCCAAGATTTCGATTGAACGGACAGTAATGATGCTTTTGGCTCGCTAAATGCAAATGAAGAATTAATTTTTTTGCACATTCTTGATAAGAATCGATGTTCGTTTTTTGTTGTTTCATAGCACGTATACTTGACACTCAAGTGTTAATTAATGAGTCAATGTGTCAAAAACTCAGCATTTTTTGGCACTTGTGAGGCTTCAAATGGAGTCTCGTAGATGAATATCTACGCGTGGTGGTTTTCTATGGCACGAAGATTGAAAAAAAAAGATGAAATGGACAAAATCCTCTCGAATTATGGAAATGAGATGGATCAGACAGCACTTGCGAACAAGTTAGGGATCTCGAGGGGGACCGTTGCGAATTACGCGAATTCATTGCACGCCGAAAAAAAGATTGATATAATTAAGTCAAGTACTGGTAAAAGCACGCGTAGCTACAAAACGACCCATCCGAGTTGTGATCTGAATTTAGAAAGGGTATTCTATCCGTTTCTCAGAGATGGATCTCACGTATCTACCTTGTTGAACTTCAGATATAGAGCGCGCGA
>JAUQYZ010000206.1 GCA_030587475.1 Candidatus Sigynarchaeum calidifontis | reverse complement strand
TGCTTGCTGGCCTTCGATGACGATCAACGATATCCGCCGGTGCCCTCCCGGCGTCCTGATGCACGTGATCTTCCCCGCTGCATCCCATCGCCGTATCGTCCGGGTGCACACTCCTATCATCGACGCGGCGATGCCGATCCTCACGCATGATGTCATGATGCCATGCATCATCCAATCATGGCCCATAAACCGGGATATCATCCACACCGTGTCCAACTTTGTCTAGCAAAAACTGGACTGTTTAGCAACCCCTTGTAAACGAGGTGTATTCATTGTTACGGAAAACCTTGTCAATCTTGAAGCAGATAAATATAACTAAGCCGGCGATGCCTAACTCAATTAATCGAGAGAAAAAGTAAATTCTAGATAATTGAAAGGAATATCAGGATTAGATGAAGTCGAAGTCGTCGCCACCCTCGATCTCGCCTTGATCGCCGGCGACGCCGTATTCCTTGACTTGCTGCACGAGCTTTTCTATCGCCTCGCCAACGATCTCCTTCGTTTTGCCCCCCGTGCAAACGATGCGGCCAGTGCTGAAGATGAGAAACACGGTCTTGGGCTCCTGCATGCGGTAAATGAGGCCCGGGAACACCTCGGGTTCGTACATAGCGTTCTCCATAATAATAGCGGCCTCATTGAGATCTATGCTAGTATGCAGGTCACCACTTGCAACGATGTTCTGGATCGTTATCTCCGGTTCATTCTTCATGTTGACCTTCGCTTTCTTCATCTTGTTGATGACGTTGTTCACGACCGTTTCTGCCTCGGAGGCTTGTCGCAAGCCTGTCACCACCATCTTTCCCGTGCTGAAA
Source organism: Candidatus Sigynarchaeum calidifontis (assembly GCA_030587475.1). Lineage (GTDB taxonomy): Archaea > Asgardarchaeota > Lokiarchaeia > Sigyniarchaeales > Sigyniarchaeaceae > Sigyniarchaeum > Sigyniarchaeum tengchongense. Next base: position 1,994 of record JAUQYZ010000206.1, on the reverse strand, counting down.
ATCAAGATCGTGGCCTTAGGATCTTCGACACGCATAACCAGGCCAGGAAATCGTTCCGGATTGTACTCGCAATCAGTATATTTTCGGGCGATCTGGTTTAAATCGATCTTCTCGCCCGGTTGCTCGAGCTCTATTGATACCGTTGCCACCACGTTCTCTATCTTCCATTCGGGCTTGATTTCCACGTCCCCGCCGGAGGATTCGCTCCTACTAGCAGCAGCAGTTCTTTTTTTTGCCATTTGGTGAACCACCGATAAATGCTTTAAAAAAGCCTTTTTATTATTGATTTAAATGGACGTTCTTTATAAATATTATACATATAAGCAATAGCATAAAAATCGCGTTTTAAGGCCACCCGATAACATAATGATGTTGTAGGACACATATCACCAAATACTGGAATATAGTATTATATCAGTTTCCAGATTAACCCGCTTGTAACGCGTTACTTCATTTCAAATTCGTTAAGCCACTGCTCAGAGTGATCATCATGGATCCAAAGGAAATCGACAAGCTGATTAAAAAATTCTCCAAGGACGAGAGTCTCAATTTTTTAAACGAGGAGCGTTTCGAATTCGAAGCGACTCTCGAGGAGATCATCAAGGTCCTTAAATCCAAACGTCTCGACATTCTCGATGGGCTCGCGCACAAGGAATTCGAGAAGCAATTTGCAGAATGGATAGGAGTCAAGCACGCGATCTTCGTGAATTCCGGGACGGCAGCCTTGTTCTGCGCGCTGCGTGCCAAGAACATCGGCCCTGGTGACGAGGTCATTATTCCCCCGTTCACGTTTATGGCCACGGCCAGCAGCGTGTTGCACACGAACGCCATGCCCATCTTCGCCGACATCGAGCTCAAGACATACAACATGGATCCCAACGATGCTATCAAAAAGATAACGCCAAAGACAAAAGCAATCATTCCTGTGCACCTCGCGGGTATGCCAGCAGACATCGGTCCTCTCGTTGAGGTGTGCAAGGAGAAGGGAATCTTCCTCCTAGAAGATGCGTGCCAGTCGCACGGCGCCAAGTACAAGGGCAAGATGGTTGGCGCGATCGGCGACGCGGGCTGCTTTAGCTTCTTCCCGAGCAAGAACATGACCACGGGGGAGGGCGGCATGATCACGACCAACGATGACGAGCTGGCCGAGCAATGCAGGATCGTGCGCCACCACGGCGAGTCTTCATGGTACGTGTTCGCCCGCCTCGGCTGGCATCTGCGCCCTACCGAGCTTTCCGCTGCGGTTGGCCTCGCACAGATGAAAGTCGTGAAATCGAACAACCGCAAGCGTCAATCGGCATGGTTTTACCTCAACGAGCAGCTCAAGAACGTCAAGGGAATCAAGGTTCCCGAGGTGCCTGATTATGCAGAGCCGTCGTGCAACTGGTATGGCGCTTTACTGGAGTTCGAGAAACTAGGCTTCAAGGATGGGAAGGCCATGGTCAACGTGCTCAACAAGAAAAACGCGTTTACGAAGATCCTGTACCCGGAACCGCTCTACATGACCAAAGTCTTCCAGGAGGGCGACTCGTTCTTGCCGTTCAAGATGCCCAAGCACGAGAAGGGGCTCTGCCTGAACTGCGAGGAGGTCAACAAGCGGCTCATCGGTATCGACACGCACCCGCGTCTCACGAAGCAACACTGCGATTTTATCGTCGATCGCTTCAAGGCAGTCGCCGCCGGGGAAAAGTGAGGCGGGAATTGAAACCCGATAGAGCTTGTGCTTGTTCATCTGGTATTTACCGTTATTTCAAGCCTGGTCAAACTTGGACATCAAGGCCAAGTTTGTCCAAACTAAGGCTTGTCGATGTTTGACAAGCAAGCGGGCGATAACGGGCGCCCTCCCCTTTGGCGTGTAGCCGCGGGGATGTTGGTGCGGTTCGCACGTTGCGTCCTCCATTCAAGTCGCTGTCCACCTTCTTTTTACAATTCTCGTTCGTGCACGTGAACGTCTTCCCGTCCCGGTTACCCGTGGCACCGCACGCGTTGCATCG
>JAUQYZ010000184.1 GCA_030587475.1 Candidatus Sigynarchaeum calidifontis | reverse complement strand
CGGGTTCGACCGCTTCAAGCACCAGCTCGAGGTCGAGTGCTTCAGCTCGGGAAAGGTGCACAACATCAAGCAAGACTTCCACGCGGCCGTCTTCTTGCAAGTAGTCAAGACCATCATGAGCAAGTCACGAGACCGCTTGATCCGCGCGAGGAGCATCCAAGACGAGCTGGAGCACGTGTACCACGTTAACAAGTCCGGCGCGTATACGATGCTGTCGGATCACCTCGTCGGCTTGTTTCTCATGGACGGTTCGGCAGCACTCGCACATCTGCTGTCGTATCAAGACGAGATCCTCATGCTCAAGAGCCCATTCCGTCCGAGGCGCCGAAAACCCCGGGCGCGGCTGACGCCGACCCGCCGCCTCAACCATTACCTATATCGGAAAAAGCGGAGATGATTGAAATGCTAACTTAATGACTTTGGTGCCCCCGGGGGCCATCACGATGAATCCGTTCAATCCCACCTTTATCGACGCCTCGTTTCTTGAAAACGTTGATGGTAGATTCTGGAATAACCATCGGATTCCTATCTATTAAGCGTTATCCTAAATCGAGGTGGAACAGACCCGGCCACAGAAAAAGTTGAACACGTATGCTCACGGCTGTAACAGCTTGTCGGTCTCGACGTTCTTCTTGACATCGCGCTCGACCGATTCGAACGTGCCAGGGCCGTAGATGATCTCGGTCTTTTTCTTCAGCTCGGACATAATGCGATCTTCCTCGCCTTGGTCGATCCGGGAATCGACCCAGATCAGCTTCTTGCCGATGTTTTTCAAGATGGCCGGGTTGATCTTGACCAGGTCGGGGGACGGGAAAAAATTCACCAGCTTGTTCAATGTGCCTTGTAACACGGTCGGGCTAGAATTCTCGATGAATTTCTGCAAGTCCTTCTCCTTCGACAAGCGCCATTTCTCGAAAAACAAGTCAAAGCTGGAGAAATGGGAAAGATCCTGGATCTGACCACCACGCAAGATTTTCCGGAACTTGCCAAGGAATATACAAATGAGATGTTCCATAATGGGCTCGACCGACTTCAAGCTATCGTTGGGTTCGACCAAGCCGATGAAATTGTAGTTTTCGATGTTCCGGTAGAGGATCTTCATATTTTGCATGGTCATTTCGCTGATCCCAGAGCCTGCATCGGAGACCAGCTGCTTCGCAAAGGACTGCACGGCCGAAAGGAAGCCGGCGATGAGCGCCGGATCCACTGCCAGCTTCGTGTAATGCACGTTGCAGTAGATGGGGGGCCCCGCCCGCATCCATCACGATGAAGCCGTTCAATCCCATATCTTGTTCACTTGGAGAAGCTGGTGGAAATGACGTTGATGCCCTTGACGGCACCCATGGCGATCAGCAGGTAGCTCGCGAGGAAGACGAGGTCATAGAAGTTGAACATCGTGTCAATCCCAAAAATGTATGCCAACCAGTAAATGCTATCCGCCACCGTTGTCAAGATGAGGCCGGTCAAGACGAGGATCCACGCGGCGTTGATCTTGCCGTGGCGAAGCTTTGCCGACACGATGAACACGCATACCAAGAGGAATATGTCGAGGAGCGGATACAAAACGCCGGCAAGCACGTATATGATGTCCGGAACCTCTGCGAACAAGAAATCGATGGTGGGCCACAAGACGAAAATGGCGATGGCCAGACCGACAAGCACCGATACGATGGCAACGACAACCTTTTCCAACGCGCCGAGTGTTACCTTGAGCAGTCGAACTTGCATGATGAGCCCGACAGCCAGGGGCGCGTACGCGGCGTAATAAAAGTAGTCCGCCTCTGATGGAAACGGGTAGGGAGCGTTTTCATCTAGAACTAGTTGAAAATCGTAATAATAGTAGACGATCTCCCCAACGCACCAGAGAAGCACGCCAATGCCGAGTAATAACCAGACTTTCCCCATGGACGAGGAGAACTTGTACGTGCCGCCAAGGAGGAGCAAGAAAATGCCAGCCATTGCTATTGATGCGATGATCATCAATGAAATGAACGAGATCGTGATGATCTCGTCCAATCCCGCGAACCATGGTTCACCAAAAAACCAGATCACCACTCCGAAGCCGATCCAGGCCGCTATAACACCGATTAAGACCCCCGCTGCAGTATTCGATAGTTTCATTCTAAACGGGACCCCAACATGTCATAGAAGATCTTTTCCGAGACATACTCTCTATACAAGGGTTGCTAAACAGTCCAGTTTTTGCTAGACAAAGTTGGACACGGTGTGGATGATATCCCGGTTTATGGGCCATGATTGGATGATGCATGGCATCATGACATCGTGCGTGAGAGTTGGCATCGCCGCGTCGATGATGGGCGTGTGCACCAGGACGATACGGCGATGGGATGCGGCGGGGAAGATCACGTGCACCAGGACGCCGGGAGGGCACCGGCGGATATCGTTGATCGTCATCGAAGGCCAGCAAGCACGCGATGCAAGGATCGAGGATGGAGATGACCCCGGGCGAGCGGCGGTGTACTGCCGCGTGTCGTCGCACGAGCAGAAGGCGAAGGGCGACCTGGATCGCCAGGTCGCGACCGCGACGCGGCATTGCGCGAGGGCGGGGCTCGGCAAGCCCGTGGTGTTCACGGATGTCGGCAGCGGG
>JAUQYZ010000108.1 GCA_030587475.1 Candidatus Sigynarchaeum calidifontis | reverse complement strand
ACCGATATAGGCGAGGCATACAGTGATGCGAAGTTGTCCTTGTCATCTACCATTGCAGCTGCTCTACGGACAGGAGGAACGAGGGATAGATCTTCGATCCCGCTCGATATCATCGCACCGGGCGCAGCGGTAGCCACACAGATGCAAGTTCCCGCTACCCCGTTCATCTATGACTATGCGAATGCCTTGACCGAAAGGGTCGGAGAAAGTTCGAAATCTTGCACGCGCGCGACCCAGATCGCGGCGCGTCAAATTGGAGCGACGAGTTATGAATTCGACTTCTACCTTGGCGATCCTACCAAGTCGGGCTCGACGCTGCTGCCGACCGAGCGGCTTGCCGATGGCCAGCTGCGCTATTTCTTCCGCGCCAAGGTGGAGATCCTCGCCAGCGCCGTTTTCTCCGACGAGGTGGTGGATGTCATGGTCATCGATCGCGCGCAGCCGGGTTTGGAGATCCCGGTCGCTGGCCTCGTTCACGATGGCAGCGAGATCGCCCAGTTGGACATGATGCGAGATGCAGTGAACCAGTTCGAGACCAATTCCCGGACTTTTGCGGGACGGGTTATTGAACATCCGACGATCGATCGCAGGCTATCCCTCGTGCGCCGTGACGAGGTCGTGGTGGTCAACAAGCGGCACCAGGTGGTCTCGCGGGACGTGTGGGTGCTCCAGACGTTCGTTCAAGTCCTTGCACAGTCGGGCAGCACGCGAGTGCCCATGGACTACTGCATCGAGACGCCCATTTCCATGCCCGTTGGCGGTCGGGCGGCTGCTGCTGTCAGCCCTGGCTCGGCGACCTACATCTGCGCCCTCGATTATGCCGAGGTGCAGACGACGCCGGAGCAGCGTCTCGCCTCGCTGCGGCCGATCCAGATCGAGGAGACGTACAAGGAAGGATCCAACACGGTGACCAAGCAATTCGACCGGCCGTTCCGCATCTTGTCGGCCCTTAACTATTTCCGCGAGATCGGTGCCTATTTCGACGACATGGCCCGTCATTCGGTGCGCATCGCCGGGGCTGTTGTACACCCGTCCTTCACTCCGAGCACGTCCTCGTCGCTCTTCGACCCGCTCGATGGCCACGCGGTCGCGCTCCCGTGCGAGCACCTGGGGCGTGCAACAACGCAGCTTTTGCTGGAGGATATCAAGTATGATCCCTCATCGAGTGTTGGTGGAAAAGGCATGTTTACCGTGGGCGAGTTCACGTTCGACCCGGCTCAAGGCCCGCTCGTGCCTTCCGACAAGAATGCCGACTACGCGGTATTCGCCGGCTTCGCGGAGATGGCGGACTTCGTAAAGGAAGCTGACAGGCTTGCCAAGGCGTGCGGGGGGCTCCGCCCTGTTGGCGGCGGCGGCAGCCCGGCGACCACTGGCCCAGGCATCACGTTCCACGCGATCGATTTTAACCAGCCCGAAGGCCATCTCGAGTTCACCGCCGAAACCCACGTCGCTAGCGGGGTCGCGACCCTCGTCGATGCAGCCACGGGCTTACCGATCGCTGGCTCGGACGCCAGCAGCTTGGCCATCCTCGTTGGCGACGAGGCGGCGGGAAAACGCGCCTCGATGGCCATGCGTACCGGATATGTTGATGCGTATGGTCACAAGAGTACTTGTGGGGCCGTGAGCGTGTACGCGTGGAAGCAGGACGCGAAGACCGGTTCGTGGGCCTTGGGGGTTAGGAGAGCTCATGCTGGAATGCGCCTTGGCAATATCCTCGAGATGGTCGAGCATCAATTGAAGAATGGGGATGTTCTCGCCGACGCCCTCGGCATTCATTTCGAGTACGGAGAAGGCTATCGTCCTGTGGTCGCGTTCAGGCAGGTGCTCCCTGGATTCGACGTGCCGGCGGCCGCGGGCGGCACGGGCATCCGGGTCGCTGGCGAAGTGCTTCTCGATGTTGGCCGCAGCCTGTTCATTACCTCCAGAGGCCGCGTCGTGGAGCCGGGCGAGTGGCAATTGCATGGGCTCGCCTTCCTCAACGTGAACCCGCAGCCGGGCGTGGCAGATGCACCATTTCATAACCCCATCGATGCCGGAAGGCAGCCCCGCGTGCTCTCGGCTGATAGCATGCTCGTGCCCATCCAGCGGGCCATCGCCGGGCTCAACGTGGCGGGCGCGGTCGTGCGGCGCATCGAGGCGGGTACCGGTTCGGCACAAGATGTATATAGAAACGGATATATCACGCTCAAGGTGACCTACGACATCGGCGGCGCCCTTGTCGCCCGCATAGTTCAAGTACAGTTTACTCAAGACCCCGGCACAAAATCGTGGCACGTCGGCGGCCTCTGGTGGGGCGTGGACTCGAACAACCTCCACCGCATCGACTGGCCGGGGATCTATCACGGTGTTGAAGCCGATAAGCCAGGTACCGTGTCTGCGAACAGGGATTACCCCGAGACCCTGGTTGGCCTGTTCCAGGTCGAGGACGGGAGTATGCAGTGGCTACAGTTCACGTGTGCTGGCCACGACATCACTTCCGCCTTCGACGCGATGCCATCCGCTGGCAGTCCTGGCCTTTACGGATGGCTCGAAGCGGTCGGGCCCGCGGGCGTTGGCCGGGTGCCCATCACCGACCCGCGCCATCCGTACACGCTCGCGCAGAAATACCACGATGGCGAGATCTCGCTGCAAGAATACGAGGCTGGTTTGCTACGAGTATTCGGCTGGTTCCTCGAGTTCATGGCAGCATGCCCGCGCCAAGATGGATCTGTCGTGAATGGAAATGCTCGGCCTGTCGGCTTTACGGTCTCCTTGTACCCGCAAGTCGAGCCATCCTGGGCCCATGTTTTCGCATGAGTTGTAGTTGTTATCATTTCTTTTTTTTTAGAGCTCCATCCAGAATCCTTAAATGTTCGAGTCACCATGGATAGATATAGATATAATCGAGATGAAACGACGATGGGCACGACCTCCAGGAGTGGCGAGGACGCTCGAGATGGACGGGGAGCAAGGCCGGCCAAGAAGTCTTCGGACGAGATCTGCCGCGAGATGGGCTATGTCGACTGCCAGGATTTTCTCGCCAAGTATTTCGAGCAGAATATACGCCTCGCGTTTGGCGATGGGGATACGCCGGCCGACACGTTTCAGACACAACTCTTCAAGCCGGGCGAGATCATCGATCCCGAGGAGTTTCTTGTCCATGCCTTCCCGGAGTTTCCACCTGATGCGCCCAAACGAGCGAGCCTCAATGGTGCCAGAGGAGCGGAGTTAGGCGGCCATACCATCGAATGGTATATCAAGATCTACGAGCGCACCTACCGCCACCATTACGAGATGCAAGACGACTGGCTCGCCATCATAACGGATCCCGAATTCGAGCAGTTCACGGGTATTACCGCAGCCAGTCGTCACGAGAACTCTCCGTGGCTCGAGCATCCGATAGATTTCGAGACTTTCGAGCGAGTAATGCTCTGTGTCGCCGACGACGACTACTGGGCGGGCAACGTGCGGGAACCTTGGGCCTCGCTCGATGGTAGCGTGGTGTCGACGTGGATCTGCCGCTGGCGTCGCCGGCTCGGCTGCCCCGTCGTAAAGGGCGTCGATGACAACCCCTGGTTCCACAAGGTCGTCTGGCGGGACAACTGGCGCGACGTGCGGGAGGCGGTCGTCGGGATCGCCAAGCGGGATTTCCCGCCGATTGAAGAGACGGGTGAATCTTTCGACGCCGATGCCTCCGTGGAAGGAGCGCTGCTCGGCCTCGCCGAGCGCCTCGCCGGGCGGTTCGGGCTCACCGAGGAGCACGGGAGCACGAAATGCATGTTCGGCTGGACTTTTACGACCTGGCTCGTCGCCCGAGACATCGCCGATATGCCATGGCACGAGTACATCGAGGCGAGGTCTGGACGCAAGTGGGACGTGAGCGGGGGCGACTTCCCGCTGTGAGCTGGACGAGCCACACGATTGAAATGCGTTGAACGAGGGTTTCGTCGCCTTCGGGTCAATTATATTCAGTCAATCGATCAATCAATGAAGGAATCGGATGGGAACACGGATATGCCCTCGTTTACCTACGATGCTGCATCCTACGCGGACTCGCCCGGCGTGTACTTGATGAAGGACGCCCGGGGCCAGGTGATCTACGTCGGGAAGGCGAAATCGCTGCGGAAGCGGCTTTCCTCGTACTTCCAAGACTTGTCGGAGCGAGGCAACATCAACGTCGGAAAGATCCGGGCGCTCGTCGGATCTATACGAGATATCGACACGATCTCGACGAATACCGAGCGGGAAGCCTTGCTCCTCGAAAACGAGCTCATCAAGCTGCACCAGCCCCTCTACAATTCCAGGCTCAAGGACGATAAATCCTTCCCTTTCATCATGATCACGTGCGAGGAGACATTCCCCCGCGTCCAGGTCATCCGCGGCGTGCATCTTTACTCCCCGAAAAACTTGTTCTTCGGCCCTTACACCGACAAGGGATCCGTCATCAAGATACTCCGCGTCTTGCGCAAGATATTCCCGTATTGCACTTGTTCGAGCGAGATCCCGCGAAAAAAATGCAAGCCATGCTTGTACCACCACATGAACCTTTGCCCGGCGCCTTGCGCCAGCCAGGGCGACGATGATGCCCGCCGCGCGTACCTGGCCAACATAAAGAACGTGATCCTGTTCTTGCGCGGGAATTACGCGGAGCTGCTCGGCCGCTTGAAGGGCGAGATGGAAACCTCGTCGAGGGTCATGGACTTCGAGCGCGCCGCGGCCGTGCGTGACAAGCTCGTTGCCCTCGACAAGATGTTCAAGCCGCAATCGGTGATCTCCCCGGAATACCCGGACCTCGACACCATCACCCTCGCGAAAAATGACGACGAGCTCGCCATTCTTGTCATGGAAATTCGCGATGGCCGCCTCATCGGCAAGATGCCGTTCATCTACACGAATGACGCGAGCCCCGACGAGGAAATCTTGGGCAACTTCATTGCCGGGTACTACAACGCCGACAAGGTGTCGTTCCCCGCCATCGTGCTGCTGAACAAGCCCGTGGATGACCTCGACCTGGCCCGCGACGTGCTCGCGCGCAATTCCAACGGCAAGATCAAGGAGGTCATCATCGCGGGCGGCCCGGGCGGGATTGATAGCTATGAAAAAGCATACTCGAGCTTGATCGACATCGGGCGCAAGAACGCGTTTTTTCTCCTCCACAAGCGCCAGCTCAACCGGGAACTCGCGTCGTTCGACCACCAGGACGCGCTGCAAGAACTCGCGAGGGAGTTAAACCTGGAGAGGGTGCCGTCCATCGTCGAGGGATACGACATCTCGAACATCCAGGGGAAGTTCGCCACGGGATCCAAGGTATGCTTCAAGGATGGCAAACCCTTCAAGGGCGAGTACCGCCGGTTCAGGATCCAATCCGCCGCCACGCCTGATGACTTCCGCATGATGGCAGAGCTCGTGTCCCGCCGCTTTGCCCGGGTGGTCGATGGCCGGGATGCAGCGCCCGATCTCGTGATCATCGACGGGGGCAAGGGGCAGATGAACGCCGCGCTGGAACAGCTCGGCAAGCTTGGCCTCGATCACCTGTCCATCATCGGCCTAGCCAAGCGAGAAGAGGAGATCTACGTGCCTGACGAGGCAGAACCGATCACCCTCCCGAAGGACTCGAAAGCGCTGCTGTTCCTCCGAAAGGTGCGCGATGAGAGCCACAGGTTCGCGTTGAAATACCACCACAAGCTCGCATCGAAACAAATCGACGCGCTCGAAGACGCGCTCAAGAAAATCGACGGCATCGGGGAAAAGCGGGCCATCATCCTCCGCAATCATTTCAAGACGCTCGACGCCATAAAAGCCGCGTCGCTGGAGGAGCTGGAGGTCATCGTCCGGTCAAGAAGGGCAGCCGCTGCGGTGCACGGGCATTTCCACGGGCTTGAAAAGAAAGAATAGAACCGCAGGGCAAATCGCGGTTTACGATTCCATGGCCCGCCGCGCTTCCACAAGTCGTCGCCGGCCCAAATATGTTGAATGCCAATTAGATGTTCCCCGTCTTCAGCTTCTTTATCAATTCCTCCTTGCGGGCCTTTTCTTGCTCGAGTTCAGCCGCGAACTTCTGCACTTGCGCGATCTCCCTTGCCCATTTCTCGCCGAGGCCCTTGAAAATGTCGAGTGCCTGGTTCGCAAACTCGACCGCCTTGAAGATCTTCTTGTCCCGCTGGTACTTCTTGGCCTCGTCGATCAGGGCGAATGCCTTGTCGATCCGGGCTTGCTCGGTGCTCGCGGTGTCAGCGACCAGTTTCTTTGCTTGATCGGCCTTGACCGTCTCCACTTGCTGCCGGATCATGGCTGCCTCCTTGGCCCAACCAACGGACTCGAATATCTCGATTGCCTTCTCATATCTCGCAAGCGCGGCATCGGTCTGCCGTTCCCGCAGGCATTTCTCGGCCTCGTTGATGGCGTCGTATGCCAAATTCGTCTTGGCAGCCTCTTGCTGCTTGGAGATCGTTTGTCGTTCCTCGTCGATTTCTTTCTGGACCTTTTGGATCTGCGATACCACAGCCTCTTGCTCGCGGTTCCAGCCGATGGACTTGAACTTTTCGATGGCCTTCTGGTATGCCTCGATGGCTTCCACCCGTTTTCCTGCCTTGTGCAGCTTGTTACCTTCATCGATGATCTCGTATGCCTCGTCGCCGACAAGCTTCTCGCGCTGGCGCGGGCTCAAGGGCGCTTCGGCTGCTTCCGTTTTCTTGTCCTTGGCGACGTCGGGAGCAGATGTCCTGGCGAATTGTGATGCGATTTCTTGCTCCCGCTTTGTCTCCTCGATCTTCATTGCTCGCAACTGGTCCTGGCCACGCTTTTCTTGCGCAGCGTTGATAAAATCCTTGACGTCTCGGATTTGCGAGGACCATTCCAATTCCTCGGCGATCGCGAGTGCTTCCTTGTAGACGTTGATCGCGCCATCGTAATCTCGGTGTTTTAGCAGGTCCTGGGCCTTTGCAAGCACGTCGAAATATTTTTCCTCGAGCTCCTTGCTGTGCTTTTTCTTCTCCATGGCGGCTTGTTTCTCCGCCTCGGACTGTTGCCGCTCTTGTTCCTGAACGAGACCCATTGTCTCCGAGAGCTGCTCCACGCCGCGGGTGTAGGAACCTGTCTCGTCGACGGCCCGCTCGATCTTCATTAACATTTTCTCGCGCTGCGCCCGCTTCTCCCGGATCATCTTGATCGTGTCGAGCACGGATGCGGCCTCATTCGCCCAGCCATACGTGACCATTAACTCGTGGGCCTTTTCGTAAGCTTGTTCCGCTAGCGTTAATTCCTCCTTCTTGAAGAATCTAAGCGCTTCATCGAGCGTGCGGTCGATTTCCTCCCTCGTCGCCCTCTCGGCTTTCTTTTTCTCTTCCAGCTTCGTCGTGATGATGTTTTCCCGCTGGAGGCGCTTCAACGCGGCGGCCTGCCGCTCGTCGAGCGCCGGCGCCTTCCGCCCCTCGGCTTTCGATTTCTCCGCCTGGCTTTTCTCGAACATTTCCTTTTCGACGAGAAAATCCTGTTCTTTCTTGCGCAAGATTTCGAGCGACTCCTCGATCTTGATGGCCTCGTTGATCCAGCCGGCCTCCTTAAACAGGCCGAGCGCCTTGCGATAGAGGCGGGCAATCTCCGGGTATTCATTTTCCTTGTAGAGCTGGCCGCCGAGGATCTTGGGCTTCTTTTCGAAATCATCCAGTGCCTTTCCAGCATCCTCGAGCGCCGAGAAAGCTGCATCGCGCTTCTGTTTCTGCTCCAGTTTCTTCTGCATTATCTCGGTCGACATCGCGTCGGCCTTGGCTTGGGATGGCGGGGTGATGACAGGTTCTTTCGCGGCAGCATATTTTTCCTTGGAGGCCGCGAGTTTCTTCGCGAGTGCATCGACGCTGGCATCCCGTTCCTTCTTGATGCCTTCCGCGGTGGCATTCACCTTTTCCGCTTCGGCCGTCCAACCTGCCTCGGTGAATTTATCCCGAGCTTCTTGGTAGAGCTGGATGGACTCGTTGTAGCGTGCCCGCTTCGCATCCACGGAGACGAAGTTCGGGCTACCGGCCTCCTTCAGCGCGAGGTTCGCCTTGTCGAGCAAGCTCATGGCCTCGTCGATGATCGCGCCTTCCCTTGCCTTTTTCTCGTGGAGAGCTTTTACGCGCTCGGCTTCCTTTGCCCGGACTGGCTCGATTTCTTGCTGCCGCTGGCTGATGGCCTGTGCCGTTTCATCCTTTGCTTGCTGCTTGAGTTCTTCTCGCTTCTTTAACTCCTTGATCCGGACCTCGCACTGGTTGATAGAATCTTCGACAACGCCGATTTCTCGATGTGCTGCTATTTCCTTGAGCTTTGGAAGGCTTTCCTTGTATATTTTCAAGGCATCCTCGTAATTCTTCTTGTTGAACAGCTCCGATGCGCGGCCCATGAGATCGAGTGCCTCGTTGTATACGAGTTTCTCGCGCGCCTTTTTCTCCTGGGCGGTGAGCTTCTGCTGGGATGTTGCGGCGTGTTTTTTCTCTTTCTCGCGCGCATCGTTGATCAAGTCCTTGAGTATCACCACCTTGTCCGCCCATTTCAGGTCCTCGGCGACCGGAATGAGACTGCTGTAAAGCTGGATGCCATCCTCGAATTTCGCTTCCCCGACGAGCTTCGATGCCTTCTCCATTTGCTCGATGAAGAACTGCTCTTTCTCCTCGGCTATTTTTTTCTTCACGAAGTAATCGCCAAGGTCGGGTGCCGAAGATGTGCCTTGCAGCTCCTTCTCCCTCTGGGCAAGGTACTTTTCCTCTTCCTCCTTTGCTTGCTGCTTGAGATCCTCTTTCAGCTTCAAGCTTTTTATCTTGGCATCGCACTGGTTGATCGATTCCTCGACGATCTTGATCTCTCGCGTCGCATCTATTTCCTTGAGCTTTGGAAGGCATTCCTTGTAAAGATTCAAGGCGTCCTCGTAATACTTCTTGGTAAAATACTCCGATGCGCGGCCCATGAGGTCGAGGGCCTCGTTGTACACGAGCTTCTCGCGCGCCTTCTTCTCCTGGAGGGTGAGCTTTTGCTGGGATTCAACGGCGCTTTTTTTCTCCTTCTCGCGGGCTTGATAGACTAGATCCTTGATCGTCGCCACTTTATCTGCCCACTTCATGTCCTCGGCGACCGGGACGAGGCTCATGTACAGCTGGACGCCTTCCTCGAACTTCTCCTCCTTGACGAGCTTCGAGGCTTTTTCCATCTGTTCGAGGAAGAATTGCTCCTTTTCTTCGATCAATTTCTTCTTTTCGAGGTATTCACCCAATTTTTCCGACAAAGCATGTGACCTCGCAATTTTTAACGCGGCTGGCGGCCAGGATATTCATGATCCCCGCGATCGCCGCGAGAAAATGCAACACGACCGAGAACGCTTCCACGCCCGATGTTCGCGTCGCTATTTCGTCTTGTCACCATTTTCGTCTGGGTGCTAATAACCTTTTTTCGCACGGCACGTCGTGATTATTCGCTCACTTGGTGATTTTCTTATAAGCCCGGCACGGTCAATAGGGTGTGGCAAGGTCTGACGTGAAAATGTTGCAAGTTCCCGATAATTTAGGCGAGCTATCAGCCAGGATCGCGAGTAACAAGCCACTCGGCGAAATATTCAAAAAAATAGCTGAAGGCCAGTTTCGAGCTTGGCAGCTCAAAAAAGATTTTTCGGACTTTGCAAATTCCATAGAAGCCTTGCAAAAACTCGACTTCGTTTCAACTTACACGAGTCCCGAGATAAAAAAAAACGAGATCGTGTTCTTGACGGAATTAGGAAATGTTGTGATGAAAAAACTTTATGGAACGGACCAGAATAGCTTGTTCGAGAGGGATTCTTCCCGCGATCCTCGTGCGCTCCTGGATCTCGTTGCCCGGTACTTCACTGACCTTGGTTTTGATCTCCGCAAGCGCCTCGATACAACCGGCCGTTTTTTATTCGTGGCAGGATATGCTCGCATTCACGCTTTCGTCGCCGCCGGGCGGGGAACCCTGGCGGATATGACGGCACGGATCCTCGAACCGGACGTGAATGCAGTGAACGTGATAACATCCACGACGCTTGCCGGGGATCTGATTATCCAGGAAATGCACCGGAAGTTCAAGTTCGAGCACGATGAAACCAAAAATCTCACCGTGTACGTCTCGAATTTCAATCGCATCAAGAACTTCATGGATGCCATCAAGGCAAGGTCAAGTAAAGGAAGTTCTCGCCAGGAAGGGGACAAGAACGAGCCGCGCCACCCGTTCTGGTACTTCCAGCTCGGCATCCGGGAGCCGCAAGGGGCGCGGCTCTCTGAATTTGACCTGGAACAGAAGATATCCGAGTACCATTACAAGGCGAGCCTCGGGTTCAAGGCCGCTTTCCAGGCCTTGGGGCGACGCGATTATATGACGTTCTTCAAGGAAGGCAACGCGGCGGAGCTGAACGCCATCAAGGGCCGCTTTGCCGAGCTGTGGGAAAAGGATCCGGACACGACCACGTTCACGCATCTTTGGACGTTCGTGGCACAGCAAGACCCGATCCCTGGCTTGAAGGAAAGTATCAAGGTGCGCGATTTGAAAAACAAGGTCCTGGGAATAGATACAACCGGGGCCGTTGTGACGAGCACGTACAAGCCCACGGAAGAGGAGATCGACATCGCCAAGGAGCACTACGGGGCCATCGACGAGCTCCTCATACCGTACGTCCCGACGATCGCTGGAAGGACCATTAGCCGGGGCGAGGCGGACGCGATCTCCGCCGAAAACTTCGCCAAGGCCGTCGACTCGTGGTCCAAGGCGATCCCCGCATATGCAGCAGCGAAATGGGTCGAGTTCATCTTGTTCGCGAATGCCGCCCTTGAACAAGCACTTGCCGCGCATTACATCGTCGGGCTTGACCGGCAATCGAGTGGCGTGACGTTCCGGGACATGTACTTGATCGCTGGCAGCAGGCCAGGGCTCGACTTGCCACCCTACAGGGAAGGCATCGAATTCAGGAAGTACCGCAACATCGTTTCGCACGACCCGACCGCGCGCCTTCCCGCGGGTCGGATGCAGAAAGCACGCGATTTCTACGAGAGGGCAGTGGGACCTCTGATCGCCGGCAACACCCCGCCACACGAAAGATTCACGGGTGATGCCCGTAGATTATCCTTGAAGGACTTGTACGTGAACGAGCAAAAGGTCGCGGCGACGCTGCAAGGCAAGGCCGCAATACTACCAGAAAAATCCCGGCCGGGAAGGGTAAAGCCGTGGAACCGGTACAGGTACCGGGGGTACGAGCCGAAGCACCACGATCCTTTCTATTCGAAAGGGGATACCGCCGTGCTCTTGCGGGGCGGCGTGTCGTGGTTTGACGTGTTCTCGATGAGGATGAACCAAGAGCTGCGCAAGGAAGTGGGCGCGGACGATGCATATCTCGAGCCCCGGGGGTTCCGGTTCCTCGAAGCAGGAACCCGGGCCGGTTTGAAAATACCGGCCTTCAGGGTGGCAAATGATATTTACTTGGGGAACGCGAGCATCATTCGCTCGCCATCAATCAGCATGGGCACGCTCGTCTTCGGCTTGGCATTGATGAGCGCAATGGCGCTAGTCATGTACCTTGGAATTTCCAACGTGTCGGCAGGGCCAGGCCACGGAATAAACGGCGGCATGGTCGTCCTCACCATTGCCGGCGGGTTTTTCGAACTGGTCGGAACATTGACGGCCTTCGTCTTCTCGCACCCGGCACCGCGAAAGGTCAAGCGACACGCCGGTGCCCTGGTCGAGGCCATCAAGCGCGAGGCGGCCATCGCGGAGATCGCGCGGCAGAACACCATCCAAATCGTGAACCCGCTGGGCGACGAGTTCGAAGACGAGGCGAAGACCATCAAGGACGTGCCGTCCTTGCACCAGGAGGCATCGAGATCCAAGTTGGAAGCGGCGAAGTCCTTGAATTCCGGTTTCTTCGAGAGGGCGATCTTGCAGATGCAAGCCGCGCTCGATAACAAGGTCATGGCGCGCCACCTCGCGAAATTCGGCTTTCTCCCCGCCAGGTCGAGCCTCATCCGCTTGATCAACAACCTGGTCGCGACGGGGATGTTCACCCGCCCGGGAGAGAAGAAAGTTGTGGGATATGGCCCGAAGGGGAATCCCTACATCAAGTGGACGAAGACCGAGGTCTTCGTTCCACGGTTCGATGCCATCAAGCAAAACACCATGTTACGGAACGAGGTCGCCCACGCCGGGAGGACCGTCACGCAGAAGGAGGCTTCCGAGATGGCGCGGTACTTCGGCACGTTCTACACGATCCTCGACCAGGGCATCCCCTCGCGCCCGGACGGGAGCGCCGATGACGACTATGATAGCTTGTATTGACATTGACATGATCGCCGCTCACGTGTCGACGTAATAGAAAGCGACGCTGCTACCATTCCAGGCCTGGATCCGACCGTCAAGGTTTTCCTCCGGCAGCTTCCCGGTCCACGCATACGCGACGTGCATGGGCCGCTTTGCGCTATCGGGAGCCGAGATCTTGACGAACGGCGAGTAGGCCATCAGCTCGACGAGGAACCGCGCGACGTTTCGCGCGTTGATAGCCGAAGCACCGGCCTCGTTGACCGGCAACCATCGGGTTGGGGGCCTCACGTGGTAGTGCGCCAATCCCTCGGTCTCCGAGGACTCGTCGTTGTTTTTATCCGCCGTGAGGAACAGGATGTCGAGATTGGTGTTGTCACGGATGAATTCAACCTCGTGCCTGATAATGGAATCATAAACGGCATCGGGATATTCGACGGCAATGCTCTTGTCGTGCGATTTACTCGTCATCTCCTTTGTATAGTACATGTGGGCAGGCTTGCTCACGATGACGGGATAGTTCCCCTGGAGCTCACGGAAATAAAGAAGGCCCTTGAGCCCGAGCCTACCCGGCCGGCTGGACGCCTTGTCCATCTTCTCGTAGACATCGATCGGGTCCTGCGTGTTGACGAGCAGCATGCACGCGTCTGGATCCTGGGCGATGGTATCGATGAACCGCTTGTATTTTTCATTCCGCATGCCGTAGTATGTGATACTGGTCTTGTAATGCATCTCGTCATTCGTGCCGCGTCCCACGACGATGAATGCCGGGACCCGATCGAACGGGCGACCATATTGTTGGCTGAAAAAGTTTTGCACGAACCGCGAGTATACCAAGTTCGTATCGATGGCAAGGGTCTTTGGCCGGTTTCCCGGGCGGTCGAGGAATTCCATCACGTGCTTTTCCATGGCCTCGTGTTCCCTGGCAGGTAGCATCCCCGCGCTCCATAACATGGAGCAAAAATCGAGATCGTCGATGCCTGCCGGGTGCATCTCCGGCTTTTCCCCGAGTTGGACGACCACCTTCACCATCGTTCCCTTGTCCTCGTTCACGCCTTCGAGGAGCAGCTTGCGATCGGGACTTGACACGAGAAACGCGTTAAGCAATTGGATAAGGGGAATGCGGGATTCTGCCATGGCCGTCACTTGATCCCCTTGACGACCTCGTCGAGCTTGTCAAGGTCGAACACCATGGACGCGATGTCGTCGATGCCGAGCTCGTGGGCTTTTTTCTCGAGGCTTTCCTTGGTCCACCTGATCAGCCAGTAGTACGAGAGCAACACGTTCTTCTTGAACTTGTGCTTGAGCACGTGGCAGGCCAATGCCAGCGCGGCGCTCATCGTCTTCCGCCCGGCGGTCATGTCAATGATGCAGCCGGTCTCGTCGGGCACGATGCTTCGCACGCCTTGCACGACGCCGACGAGCGCCTCGGGGATGTCTTCCTCGGGAATTATCGCGGCTGGCTGCTCGTGCATCCGCACTTTACCGACCAGGTGGGGCGCCATGATCTGCAAGCTCTTGCGAACCATGTCGATCGCCGGTTTGATGTTCTGGGACGTTCCCGCGATGCCGTGTGCCTTGTTCTCGTTGGTCGCGATGAAATACACGTCCGAGACAGGATATTGACGCTCGTGCGCGACGAGGAACCACGAGATCGAGTTGGCAAAGGCTTGTGGTGTTGAACCGACGGCACTGAACAACTTGTACTGCTTGTCTCCCATATTCTTTCACGCAATATGTTATTTCTTGATATCCTTCTCGAACTTAATGAACCATTCTAGGAAGTTCACGAGCATCGGCAGCGTCGCCGATGCATCCTTCGTCGTCGCTTCCGAAGTGTGCGTGCCCAGGTTCCCGATGAACCGCAGCGAGTTCAGCTGCACGTGCATGGCCGCGGGGATGATGCCTTGCTGGTTCAGGTCATAGATCTTGTGGCCGAGATCGATCTTGTCGACATCTTTTGCCTTGGGGAATGCTTGCACGTACAGGTGCTCGATGACGTTCTCGACGAGCGCGCGCATGCGGGTAAGACTCGAGTTCGGCTCCCGCTCGACCAGGTCGAGGATCACGGCGGCGTCCTCCGCCCTCGCCACGCCGAGCTTCTCGAGCACCTTCCAGTCCAGCACCTTGAATTCCTTGCTCGCCTTCTTCCGCTTCCGCGACTTGTCGGCCACGAGCTTGATGAAGCCGAAGGCAACCGTGCTCGTGGCGCCTATAACGCTCCAGATCCACGGCTGTTCGTACCAATTAAATGTTGTTCCACCAATAACAGTCACGAATACTGTATCTTGAACCTTTCCTCCATATCCATCAAATGCAACGAGAGTGATGTTGTGAATACCAATAGGAAGGTCTTGAAGTCCTATGGTTAACGGTAACCCGGGTAGCCAGGCACCGGTTTCATAGACAATTCCATCATCGTATATAATGTAAACAGGTACTGATATATCTAGAGCGGTAATCTTCCAAACGAGCATAGAATTGGTCGCCCCCACTTCGATCGAGATGTCGACAGGGGATAGATCGATAGAAAATTGATTGATCACGGGAACAAGTATGGAATAAAATGTATAACCGCCTGCGCTGTCATTCGATTTCAGGGTGTAATTGTGGGTACCAATTGGTTGGTTATCGATGGATAAAATGATTACATAAGGCCCCGAGGTCAAGGACTTGTTGACATGACCTGGCACGGGTTCTGAATTGTGGTAGATCGTATATTCGATATTCGATGGATTGAACAGGGTCCAAGTTAAAACGTGTCCCGTCGTGCTATAAAGATAATCATGCTGCTGCTCGTGAATTGAAACGTTAATCGGGCCTTGTTGATCGACAAAAATGTCGTGCGTGGTGCTATTCTGGATGGTATTTTCGACAAAGGTGATATCCACCGTGCGTGAAGCGCAGATATGAATTCCTAATTCACAAGAAGTAATAGAATTATGATCTATGAGGATGGAGGAAGGCTCAGTAAGCCAAGAATAAATTCTAATGCCCGCGCTAATGGCCCCCCCAAATAAATTAGATATATTATTGCTTGTAACAACACAACTGCTACAATCGCGTATTGTTATACCATGATAGCCCAGTATCTCCGGATGTTCTATCCAGTTATTCGATACGGTGATAAGATTAGAATTTTCAACCCAGATCGCAAATATGTTATAAGAAACGTTGTTTCTGTCGATCTTAATGTTAGAGCAATTGAAGATTCGAATACCCGTCATCAAAGGGCCAATATTGGCATAATTCACTGCACAATTTTGAATGACCAGAGTGGCATTCGTATTACTCACGTTAATTCCAGTCTCAAACCCGCTGGCGTTGATAACCTTGTTCTCGATGATGTACGGGCTCTGGATGGAGCCATTGCCGCGGTCCGCCTTGAGAGCCAGATCCGCGTTTCCATCGATGGATATGGGGGAGGATGATGCGAGGATATGGGGGATATCAAGCATCCTCCCTTGGGAATCAACTCGAGTTTGCTTTGAAAAACCGCCGGCTAGAAGCACGAGTAGAAATATCAAAGCCGGGATTCCACATTTCGCCAATCTCATTAATTTCTTTTCCATTTGGCATCGCCATTTAATAAATGTCATTCTTGGTTTCATCCTCACGGTTGATTCGTCTTTTTTTCGAATTCAATGAACCATTCCAGGAAGTTCACGAGCATCGGCAGCGTGGACGCCGCGTCCTTCGTCGTCGCTTCTTTCGTGTGGACCCCCAGGTTTCCGATGAACCGCAACGAGTTCAAATGTACGTAGATGGCAGCGGGAAATATTCCTTTCTCGTTTAAATCGTGAATCCTGTCGCCAAGCGATATATGACTTAAATCCTTTGTTTTCGGGAAGGTCTGCATATACAAATAATTCACGACACTCTCGATCAGGGTGCGCATCCGGTTGAGGCTCGAGTTCGGCTCCCGCTCGACCAGGTCGAGGATCACGGCGGCATCCTCCGCCTTCGCCACGCCGAGCTTCTCGAGCACCTTCCAGTCCAGCACCTTGAATTCCTTGCCCGCCTTCTTCCGCTTGCGCGATTTATCGTTTACAAGCTTGATGATACCAAACGTGACCGTGGCCGTGGCGCCGACCACGCTCCACACCCACGGCTGCTCCCACCAATTGCCTCCTGGGGGAGCCGAAGACGTGACCGTGACGATGACTGTATCCTGGACGCGGCCGCCCAGGTCGTCGAGGACAACGATGGTAAGGTTGTGGACGCCAACCGAAATAGAGTCGATGTTGGCGATTATCGGCAAACCAGACGTCCAGGGGCCGGATTGGCGCGGCTCGCCGTCAAGATAGACGACGTACGTGGGAGTGGTGCCGATACTGGCATCGGAGATTGTCCAGGAGACCGAATCGCCAGTGGTCCCGTAGGTATATGTGATGTCGCCGGAGCTTGTGATATGCGGCACCGCGTTCGTGACCACTACCAGCACCGTGTCCTGAACCATCCCGCCCAGCCCGTCATCCGCGATGATCGTGTAATTGTACTGGCCGATCGCGAGGCCATCGATGGCAATGGAGACCGACGTGCCGTTGATCCACGTGCCACTGCCAACCACCGTCCCATTGCGGACGATAGTGTAACTCGTAATATTTATGCCGTTGTCCGTAACGATCCATGAGATGTTATTGCCCGATATTCCGTGCGTGTAGGTGAGGTTACCGGGGCGCGTGATGTCAGGTGGCTGATCGGGTACCCATTTTGCGATATATGCATCACCTCCCACTCCTATCCCCGTCAAGTAAACAACATTTACAGATATGCCCATTCCCAACCCATACATGTAGTCTATCTCGCTAAAGGTCAAGTTCCACAATATTGTGCCGTTGGAGTTAAACTGGACTAGGAAACCGAGAAGGCCGGACTCTTGGAATCCGGCCAGATAGACCCCGTCGGCCGCGGCTGCCACGCTATCTCCCCAATCAGTTTCCGCCCCGCCCCACGTGCGATTCCAGAGCTGCGTGCCATTCGCCGCGTACTTGGCGAGGAAGGCATCACTGCCCGCCACCCCGAAGCTGCCTGTATTTCCGGCCAGGAAGACCCCGTCGACGCCAACGGTCACGGCATGACCCTCATCCCAATTCGTCCCGCCCCACGTGCGATTCCACAACTGTGTACCGTCCGGGTCGAACTTGGCGAGGAAGGCATCACCATCACCACTGCCCGCCCCGAAGCTCTGAGTGTTCCCGGCCAAGTAGACCCCGTCGGCCGCGGCTGCCACGCTATATCCCAAATCAGAATCCACCCCGCCCCACGTGCGATTCCACAACTGTGTACCGTCCGGGTCGAATTTGGCGAGGAAGGCATCACCACTGCCCGCCACCCCGAAGCTGAAGGTATATCCGGCCAGGTAGACTGCCCCATCGGCCGCGACCGATACGCCATTCCCGCGTTCAATAAATGTCCCCCCCCACGTGCGATTCCAGAGCTGCGTGCCATTCGCCGCGTACTTGGCGAGGAAGGCATCACAGCCCGCCCCGAAGCTCTCGGTGTACCCGGCAAGATAGACCCCGTCGGTTGCGAACGCCACGCTATATCCCCAATCAGAATCCGCCCCGCCCCACGTGCGATTCCAGAGCTGCGTGCCATTCGCCGCGTACTTGGCGAGAAAGGCGTCGTAACTGCCGACCCCGAAGCTGTTCGTGCTCCCGGCAAGATAGACCGACCTATCAGCCGTCACCGCCACGCCATATCCAACATCATTTCTAGCCCCACCCCATGTACAGTTCCACGCCTGGATGTACGGCGATTCCTCATCTGATGCCACGATGCACGCTGGACTCGCCATCGTTCTGGGTGACTGCGTTAGCCATTGCCCCGCAACGAGTGTCAAGATGACGAGGAGCATAGAGCCCATCACGGTCTTGCGATAGGGACTTGACACGAGTCGAGCCGAGCCGACCGCGCTGAACAGCTTGTACTGCTTGTCTCCCATGTCCTTTCACTC
>JAUQYZ010000097.1 GCA_030587475.1 Candidatus Sigynarchaeum calidifontis | reverse complement strand
CGGACCTGTGCTCGTCCAGCGTTTTTTTCGCCCAATCAGGAAAGCCCTCGAACGAGTCATAGTACTTGTTATAGAAGCAATAATTATCGGACAATTCCCGCCGGACGATCAATTCCTCCAAGAATGTTTCCTTGGCATCCAAGGGCACGCCGGCTGCATGCTCCACGGACAATGCCACGCGCTGTGCCGAGATTTGCCCGAAATGCAGGTAGGGAGAAAACTTGGAGACGGCATCTTGCGTGGGATCGTTTTTCCCCGTTGAATACATCGACAGGCGGCTTTCGATGAACGAGCCCAAGGCGATGGACCCGGCCATTGACCCCGGACTTGCAAGATCACTTGTCACGTCAAGATCGTCTATGTTCTCCTCGAGTTGCTGCAACATGGAACCGACAGCCTGCCGGGGCACGTCCCCCCATTTCGTGACTTGGGTCAACACGGGGGGAAATTTCGTGAAAAATTCCGGTAGCCACCGCTTCACCTTCGGGCGGAAAAACCGCGCTGAGAATTCCTGCTTGCCGGAAGCAACCCAACATGGAATGATGTTGTGCGCGTCGACCTCGTGAATGGGAATCTTGATTTTTTTCTTTATGGCATCCAACCATTCGTCCTTCACGCGAAGGGGGGAAAAATCGGTGACGAGGTAACTTGCACCTTGGACCTTCACAAAAGCCGGGACTTGCTGGTTTGGATTCCCTTGCACGATGAAAAAGGGGATTGAAAGCTTGGAAAGGGTCTGTTCCACTTCCACGAGCCCCTTTAGCATGAACCAGTACTGCCGGGCTTGTGCGCCGAGGAAATCCCTCGCCAGGCAAAACAAAACAATCAAGGGGGAATTAATCGCGAGCGCGAGGTCTTGCGCATGAAGTAAAGCCCAATTATCAAGCACGCGCTGATCCCGGCTCATCCAATACACGACAGGGCCGCCTGAAAAGCCAGGTTCATTAAGGTCTTCAATTTTAAATTCCCGGATACGCCTTGGATCGACCCTCATCGACCCGGTGTTCGCGCCGCTCATGATGCATCTTTATCACGACGACGCGTTTATGTAAGTTATGTTTATGCACCAAAAAGCGTGGGACTAGAAAGAAATTTGAGGGTTGTAAATGACCCGGTAAATATCCTTCACGAAATCATCGTAATAATTGATGATATCCATGGGATTGGGGGTATATACGAAAAACATGTAACGAATGTGCGAATCCAAACCGACGATTTTATAGTCCGGCATCATCTCGAATTCGTCGGTCCATTTCTTACACACTTCATCAAGCAGCATAGCGTTCCTTGCTGGTTCCTTCTTGAGTTGCAGCGTGAACGTGTAGCGCACGAGTTTATCCTTGCTGACGTAGGGACCCGTCCGGTGGCTTGCGTACCGATCAGTTGCCTGGTTTCCATTTTCATTGACAGTAGTGGCCCGGGTGCCGAGATTCTCGAATTCCTTGAGACGCATCCATAAATGGCGGATCTTCGTTTCCTGGTGCTCCATTATCGGTTCCAAGCCATTGTTCGTGTTCTTTGCCAAACGTTCCTGGGTTTTTTTCCACATGTCTTCCAAGCCAGTAACTTGTTTTTTGAGCCACTTGATCGAGACGGAATAATTGGTGATGGTCGAGGCAAGACAGTCCACGTTAGGAATGAACGTTATATTGCTTGTCTTATCCAAAATTTTCGTGTAGTTCAAGGAAATTCCAACGACCACGCCTTCAATGCCCTTGATGTCCACGTAATCACCCACCGCGAATGGTTTCGTTAGCGTGATCCAGACGCCGGATATGAAATTGTTGATCGCGCGAATGGAACCGAACGTGATCGCCGTGGCAATGATGGAATACACCAAGACGATGTAGGTCCAATCTATGTTAAGGAAGTAAAATGCCAAGCTCACGAGCACGAATCCCATCACGAGCCGGATGATGAATCGAATACCGTTGTAGAGATCGGGGTGTTCGCCCTTGAAACGTGCGCGATTATCAAGCACGCGCTTCACGATGACATAGGTTGCCACGATACAGATGATGCTCAATCCAAGCAGGAAGATCCCTGCAACCGGGATCTCCCACGAATCGAGGACGATGAAGCCCCAGAGCCCCAAGCGTCCCGTCATCAGGCCACGCCCTCCTCTTTCTTGCTTATGCCGTGCACGGCTTCGATGAGATCGGACATGAAGCTGTCGTGATTGTTAATGATCAAGACCGGGTCCGGGCAATAAATCTGGATCTTGATCCTCGCGCGGTAGTGCAAATCATTGACCATGTAGCGTGGCCTATAACCATAAACGAACGTGTAATTCCGGCAGATGGTATCAAGTTTCTGCATCGTATCATGGGGTACCAGCGTAAAATCCAAGTCTATATCAAATGTATATCGGGTTATTTCTTGCTCGAACACGAATTCGGTCATCTCGCCAAGCACGTTCCACAGCTTCGTCCACGCGATCTTCCCATTCTTGATGTTTTCCTGGGTTATCTCAAGGTCATTTTTCGATCTCGGCATGGCCTCTTGCCGCTTCCGGATCTCATCATCCATCTTTATCGTGAAGTTCGTTACTGGCGACTCAAGCATCTTCTTGTTCGGGACCTTCACGATCGTGCGGTCGAAGCGCTGGAGCACCGTGTAATTCATGCCAATTTCCAGCACGAGGCCCACGATCCCGTCTATTTTAATGAGATCATACACACCAAAGGGTCCAGCCGAGATAAGATAGATGCCTGAAATGACTTGGCTCATCACGTGGGTTGATGCAAACCCTATAACGATACCGCTGATCGTTGTTATTGATATTAAAATTTCTGCTGGAACGGCAAATAACAGGAACATTGAAATGATGATGATAAAAATAGAGATAAAACGCAAGATAAGCTTCACGCCGTTTACCGCGTCTGCAGGAAACCTGCGATATCTCGTGCTCCGGTTGATCAAGCCAATAGCGACAAGATATATGGCGATAACGGTCACAATCGTGCCGAGCAACGCCCAGATATCAACCATCATGCATCACGCGAAGCCCACGGTATCAAAGTGCCTTGGGAAGTATAGTGATCATGGAGTAAAAAAACACCGAGATAGCTAGCGCTATCTCGGACAATAATTCATACCTTTTGCACCGGTGGGCTTGATCTGCAGGTGAGAATTACAAAGTGGCTTTCCCGGATCCAACACGCTGGCCAAGTTTTATTCAGTGACTCGTGCCAAGCATGATCTCCTATTATATGTAAATTTTAAAAGAAAGAAACGATTCCGCCGGGTAACTCGCAGCAAGAATGATGCAAGATGAACGGATAAGGTTTTTTTCGGCTAATGTAGCGAATCCGGACGGTGCAAAAGGTATGAAACTAAAGAGGGGGGAGGGGCGAAATTCAGGCACTAGCTAGATAATCAAGTCGATTTGGTTATTCTCGACAAAATTCTCTTTTTTACATACCTATCCCGTGTATCAGCTAGATTTCACGAGCGAGAGCTCAAGTTCCGTGTACATCAAGATATCTATCCAGCCTTAATTAAGATTTATTATGCATCCCGTGCCGCAAGCATGAACATTGCCCGCCCGGTCACGTAACCGCGTGGTGTTCACCAAGCCGTGTTGACTTGGTCGTGCTTGCACCGAAAGGTAGAAGAGTGAGGGTTTCCAAGGAATAGGTGCCAACCATATCCCAAAACACCACTCGAAAGAGGTGTCAATGAATGGAAACCCTCAAAGCATTTATCCCGGCCAACTTTTTAAACGTTCCTACCACGCCATTAACATGTCCCTCGCGAAGTAACGTGCTCACGGGCGACGTGCACCTCAAACGGCTGATCGTCGACCTCAAGCTCGATTGCTTGTCATATTTCGAGATCAAGAACCATGTCAAGCGCATCTATGGCTCGGACATATCTCGGAATTATATCGCGGACGTGATCATCGAAGCAGGTGAGCGGGCTCGCCACTTGAACGGGATCTACGATTCCAAGGTCAGGGGGAACTTTAAGGTAATCGAGATCGACGAGATTTTTCAAGGACGTAACACTTGTTTCCTAGGGATCACCGACAAGGAGAGCCATTATTTACTTTTACTCGTGCAATTACAAGACAGGAGTGCCGATACGATCGCATTCGTACTCGGATCAATAGCTGAAACCCTTGATATGCTCGAGCTCGTCATAACGGATGGTCTTCCCGCATATAAGAATATGATACCGTCGATCTTCGATGGGGTGGTACATTTGTTCTGTCACGTCCACGCGTATCGCGTGTTCCTACGGGACCTCGACCCGATTAACGCCGCCGCAAGAATTGCATTCGAACGGTGGCAAGATACAAAACGGAACCTCGAGCAACTTCAACACGAGCTGCATTTGAAGAAACGATGCCTTAAACGAGACGAAAGACGGTTAGCAAAGACGATCGCGGCTCGCGACGCGTATTACCGGCAGCAAGGTATCAAGAAGTACACCAAGAAAGCACCTTGGACGGCAGAACGCACGTGGTTTAAGGATCGCATTGGAATCGACAGAGCAAAAGCACGTAGCAGACGAACCACGATTCAAAACAAGCAAGCCAAGATCGCCAAGCGGACGCCCGAAGTGGAGGCTCTACGGACAACTTATTGGGAGAAAAAGCAAGTATCGCTCCAATCTGCAAGGCTCGTGGCAGCATTCAAGCGATTGCTCGATACCCCTTGGGCGCGGTTTGACGCCGAACGGGCTCGATTAGCCAACGTTCTCGGCAGATCGAGTTTGGACATCGCCGGCAAGATCATGCGCTTTCTGGATCAGAACCCGAACGTGTATGCGACGAGTAAACAAGACTTCGAGGCGATCTGCCCCCCGTGGTTATCGAACACGAATACCATCGAGGGGATATTCGGATTATGTCGGCCCGTGCTCGACAAAGCAAAGCGATTTAGCCAATCCCAACAATCAATCGCGATCTTGGAACTGTTACGTCTTAAATATAATATGACACCACCGAATACCGGTCCACACGTGCTCGAATCGCCGCTACAACGAGCCGGGGTCAATTCACGTTACAAGGACTATCTGGATGCGTTGTATTCATCATCCCTTCAACCTGGGTCGATGCCAGATAGCAACACGGGTAGAGCAAGAATCTTTCCAAGTCCTAAGATCGAGGTGGTAAAGGCCATCAACGCTTGTAATATTGCTGGAACGGGCGCGACCGTAAAAATGGGCTGATGATCAAACATGAGTCGTCGAAATCAGGAAAGTGTAGAAAAAAAGGTGGTGGTATTAATTACCTAGCTAGTCCCGAGTGAACGTGCTTGGACCGCTATTTTTTGATCGAGATGTGTTTTTGGACTTCTCCTTCAGAAATTTCCTTGTTCATATTCTTGGTGACGAAACCCTCGTCGTCTTTTGCTTCGAGCAGTATCGCGCCGATGAGCTTTCCATCCCGGAGCACGAATTTTTTGAAAACGCCTTTTAGTTCGTCCTTAGATATGAAGACCTTGCAATTTTCATCCGTGTCATCCAAGATCGCCGTGCCGGTGGACATGAGGTCGAAATCCATGATCTTCAACTTGTTGGAAGGGACCGTAGGCGTGTAAGGATCGGTTTGCACGCCCGCAATCATCTTCGAAGCTACGGCAGCCTGCTCCAATGCAGCGGGGATGATGCCCCATCCTCGCCCTTGAAATTCCACCACGTCACCAGCAGCAAATATAGAATCACTTGGCGTCCCGTCTTCCATGAGCACCCTCATGTGGTCGTCAATAACGAGGCCTTTATTCACCTTCAGTCCCGATCCCTTCAACGCGTCGAGCTTAGCTTTGATGCCCGTGGAGATGAGAATAATGTTTGCATCGACGGTCGTGCCATCGGTGAGCTTGATTGCCGTAACCCTCCCATCACCGAGTATTTCTGCAACGTTGGCACCGAGTATGGTTTGAA
This sequence comes from Candidatus Sigynarchaeum calidifontis, assembly GCA_030587475.1. Lineage (GTDB taxonomy): Archaea > Asgardarchaeota > Lokiarchaeia > Sigyniarchaeales > Sigyniarchaeaceae > Sigyniarchaeum > Sigyniarchaeum tengchongense. The sequence continues at coordinate 467 of JAUQYZ010000097.1, read as the reverse complement.
TACCCATGTTATTTATTTTCTCCTTCAAAATATCAGCGCTCGTGTTGCACAATTGCTTTGGTAACAATCTTGGAAAATATTCGACCACGGTAACATGTATTCCCGCTTTTACAAGGTTTCTCGCGGCTTCCAGCCCCAGCAATCCACCGCCGATGCAGACCGCTTTTTTCTTGCCTTGGATGAAAGCCTTGATGGCGAGTGCGTCATCGATTGTCCTTAACGTGAAGACTCCTTCCAATGTTGCATTTTTTATCGGGGGAACGAAGTTAAATGCCCCCGTACAAACACACACCTTGTCGAACGGATGGATGATCCCTTTTTCGGTTATGACCTCCTTTCTCTTCACGTCAATTCTGGAAATCCTTGTTTCCACGTGCAATGTAATGTTTCTATTAGCGTACCACTTGCTATCACGCATGATGATTTTGTCCACGTTTTTCACGCCTGAAAAAAGCTCGGGCAACCAG
>JAUQYZ010000027.1 GCA_030587475.1 Candidatus Sigynarchaeum calidifontis | reverse complement strand
AGATATTGTATTCGATGCATTTGCGGACAAGCTCGGATATGTCGAGAAGTTCGGACTTGCCGTGATGCTGTTGGCGGTGGTGCCACCCGTGTTTGACAATGCAACCCGTATGACGAAAGTCATGCCACCAACATAGGTACCCGTGCCGGTTCGATAGATAATGCTCGTGATCGCCACGTTGGCTTGAGATTGGATGTTCACGAGTTGGGCATGCGTGCCGGCGTTGCCGGACAAGGAGCGAGTCGAGATAGCCTCTGTTCCCGACCATGTCGCGTTGATGGTAACTGCCGCGGTTGTGGCACTTCCGCTTACGGTAATAAGGAAATAGATGAATCCTATTCCGCCCGAAACTATGCCTATCGTGCTAGACGTGTTCGCGGATAAAAAGGTATATCCAGCATAATTCGGAAGGGCCGTGACACCGTTTGCACTCGTGCCGCCCGAATTCGAAAACGCAACTCGTATCACGAAGGTCATGCCCCCCACGTACGTGCCGGAACCTGTCTGGTAAGTTATACCGGATATCGTCACGCTTGCTTGAGATTGAATCGCGACTTGGAGATTTGGTCCTGTAATACCACTTATAACACGGTTCGAGATGGCCTCGATACCGCTCCCCGTGGCGCTGATCGTTACTGGATTCTGGGTCGTCGCACTAGATGCCACGGTGATGAGAAATTCGATATATCCGTTGCCACCGGCACTGATCGTGATTGATGATGAACCGTTTGCAGACAAGCTACTATAACCGCCATATCCTAGAGAAGCCGTTATGCTGTTCACGGCCGTGCCACCACCGTTATAGAACATAACCCGTAATACGAAGGTCATTCCACCGACATACGTGCCGTTTCCAGTTCTAAAAGCGACAAACGAGATGGTTACACTTGCTTGTTGCTGTATTGTTAGTGTAAAAGTGACTCCCCCAGAATTACCGCTCAATGGCCGATTTGAAATCGCCTCGGTTCCAAGGCAATTTGCACTGACCGGCACCGATGCATAGCTTGGCGAGTCAGCATCAAGTGTGATCAGGATATCGATGAAACCCGTGCCGGCTGCTGCGATGGTGATCGAATTTGATGAATTGTATGAGAATTTCGTGAAAGGACCAAAGTTAATACCGTTTGAGATCTTTTCTGGAATATACACGTTGTTTGCTGTGGTCCCGCCTGTGTTTTGGAAACTGAAACGCAAGACAAATGACATGCCCCCCACATAAGTGCCGGTTCCGGTTCGATAGGTAATGCCGTTGATAGCTATAATGGCTTGAGATTGGATGGTGACGTTCAAGTTGTTCACACCCGAGTTACCGTTCAAGGCACGATTCGAAATCGCTTCGGTACCGGTCCACGTCGCACTGATCGTCACGGGATTTTGGGTGGCCGCACCAGCCCCTACCGCGATCAAGAAATCGATGAAACCCGTGCTGCTCGCCGATATCGTAATCGAGGCGGACGTGTTTGCAGATAAACTGGAATATCCACCATATGCCAGGGAGGCCGTGATGCCGCTTGCAGCAGTACCGCCGGTGTTTGAAAATGCTACTCGTACCACGAATGTCATGCCACCGACATACGTCCCGGTGCCTGTCCTATAAGTTATGCTGGTGATCGAAACGCTTGCTTGTGCTTGAATCGCAACCTGGAGATTCACACCTGAAGAGGAACTCCCACTTATCGCGCGTGATGAAATCTCCTCGGTACCGGACCAGGTGGCACTAATTATTACCGGGTTTTGCGGAGACGCGGACGCTGATACAGATACCAAGAAATAGATGCTCCCACTTGCACCGATACCCAGCGATATGGTAGAGGAGGAGTTTGACGTGAGACTGGTATACCCGCCATAACCTAGTGCTGCGGTGATACCGCTCGCAGCTGTGCCGCCGGTGTTAGAAAAACTCACGCGTGTCACGAAAGTCATCCCACCGACATACGTGCCAGACCCCGTCGTGTACGTGATGCCCGTGATAGTAACGTTTGATTGTCGTTGAATCGAAACGTTTAAATTAAGAAGAGAAGAGCCGGATAGAGCCCGGCCAGAATATTGCTCGGTTCCGGTAAATGTAGATCGGATGGTTACAGATGCATTGGTCAATGCATTGCTTGCGACTTGGATGAGAAAATCAATATATCCAGTGCCAAGGGCAGGAACCGTGATAGCACTTGAAAAATTGCCAGCTGCTATTGACAGGCCGGGATATCCCGAAAAGCTCGGTGCTGCGGTAACACCTGTTGCAGCCGTTCCGCCTGAATTTAGAAACGGCACGCGTATCACGAATGTCATGCCACCAACAAACGGGCCTGCAGTTGATGCACCTCCACAAGTGATCTGGTTGATCACCACGCTCGATTTAGCTTGAATCGCGACGTAGAGATTATTCGGAGTGGAGATCCCATTAACAGGATTATTTGTAACGTTTTCAATGCCCGCCCACGATGCCCGGATAAGCACGGAAGCATTGTTCGTGGCTCCAGCGCCAACGGTAATAAGAAAGTCGATGCGGCCGGTACCAGAAGCACTGACGTTAATGGAAGCGGACGAGTTTGCCGATAGATAAGGATAACCAGGGAATGCGGGTGTTGCTGTAATCGAGAGTACCCCGGTATCCCCCGTGTTGGAGAATGCCACGCGGATGACGAATTTCGTGCCTTCAACGTAGGTGCCAGTACCGTTGATATATGTTATACTGGTGATTGTAGTGTTGGAGGCTGAAGTTCTTATGATGTTATCGTTGTTCGTCCAGGACAAGGTTCTTGTCGTTTCAGAAGTCGCCATCATCATGTTGAACGAAGCGAACATTACGAAGCCCACACCGATCAGAATAAGAAGCTCCCGTTTTCTCATGTGTTTCACCAATCATTTGCGTGCTTTACAATCTCTCTCCTTGCAGACGATCCAGAAGGCGAAAATGTTTTATTATTCATATTTTGCCTAGTAGATGCGCTGATTAACTGATTCATGTTCCCTAGGCACACAATGTTCTCCCTCGCCGAATCCGAAATCGTGATGCAAGATTAAACGGATATTTTGCTAGAGACGTTAAGACAGTTTGTTAATATACTTAGGAGATGCGCGGTGGCGTTATTAAAATAATGGGGATGGAATTCTAACGAGGGAATAATGCCATACGGCCGCGTGTAAACGAGGAATGGAAAAAACACGAAAAAATTTACGAGAAGCGGAATCACGCACGCAAGAAGTTCAATTTCTCTATCATGTCCTTGGCTATCGCGCCCATGTCTTGATCCTTCACGTTCTGGTTGACTCCTGATTTTTCACCAACTCGTATCACGATCTCGGCCCCAGCCTTCAGGTCCTTGGTACCAGAGATGCCGACGGGCACGATTGGGCAGAATCCATCCCGCGCGAGTTTTATCACCTTCTCGTGTGCCTTTTCGATCTTCTCCGGTTCGGTCGTGTCGTCCACGGCGACGGCGAGTATTTTTCGATCAGCCCGGATCCACTGGTAAATTTCGGCGTCCTTCTCCCCGCTTATCAGCTCATCAACAGTAGCGATGACCCCGAAGGCCTTTAACACGGATTTTAAGACCGGCGCGTCGGCTTGCTCCTTGTTAACGATAAAAGCCATTTTTTTCGCCGCAAGCTGTGACAGGAGCAGGATATCCGCTGGACCGCTTGCAAACGCCGTGAAAATGGCACCGCGGTTCGCGGTTACGTCTACCTTCCCCTCGATCTTGAACTTGGTAACCACACCGAGCAGGAGTTGGATCGCGTACTTCGATGCAAGATAAAATGCGTCATCGAGAATACCTTGAACTTGCATTGATTCGCCCATTTTGCGAAGTCCATCAAGTATCTGGTCGATAAATCCCAGGCCCGATATATTTTTCGAAGGTTCCTTCTTTTCTTCGCTCATTCAACTCACGGGAGATCCATGGTTCGTAAATTCGTGCATATCGAGTAATTCATCTTGTTAATCCTGGACATCGATCCGTCCATTATAATCCTTTTTTTTTCCATCCTCGGTTAATAACGTGCAAAGCAAATATCCCTAAGGGTGGAAAACACGTGAAAAAAGTTCTAAGCAGGTTCAAGAAGTTAAAAAAAGTCGGCTTGAAGAAGAGGATAAAAAATGCGATCAAGACAAGTCTTTGGATAGCCCCGTGCTTCCCGACTTGGTAATGATGAGCATGTCGATCCCGCCACCAACCGTCGCGTCGCGCTTAATGCTATTCACGATGGCCTTTTCAGCGAGTGCCTTCGCCTTCTCGACGGTTATGCTCGGCGTGTATTCTGCTTCGAGAATCGAGATTGCCAAGGTGGTGCTCGAGCCGACCGCCGCGAAATCGTCAGGAATGAGGCTCCCGGCAGGATCGAGCGCGTACAACTGCGGGCCGTCGCCATCAACACCACCAACGATGATTTGCGTGTAGAATGGTGTCATCTTGCGCTGGTACAAGAAATTGGAAAGCAATTTCGTGAGGGATTTCACCTTTATAGGCGTCTCCTTGTCTAGCTCGTACAAGTTCGCATTTGCACGCATGATCTTCGTGAGCATTTGCATATCGGAGATGAGGCCCCCGATCGTGAAGCCAATCCGGTCGGTGATTCGGAACACCTTTTTCACGCTCTCGGATATCACCGTGTACCCCCAGATCGACCGGCGCTCGTTCGCGAGCACGATGCCGTCCGCGCACTTGATGCCGATGGAAACCGCCCCAGGTATCACGATCTGTACTTCTTGCGCCCTCGGCGTGTCCTGAACCGGGTGGAATTCCCGGCCATCGAGGCTAATCCGGCTGTCTAGCAACTTCATAATTCGTCAGCTTCGTTCCTTTTGATGATCAGATGTCTAACAAGTTTCATAAAACCTTTGCTTTTAAAAAAACATTTCATTGCCGGCGGGGATCTATCATGTTAATTTGATGGTATCCGCGATCGTGAAGGTAGCGTCGCAACCTCCCTTGCTCAAGACATCTATCCGCCCGTCACCATGTAGAATGGCGATGGTAGCATTATTATGGTACATTCCATAGTTTGGCTTGGAAAAGATCGAAAGAACACGCTTCTGGAAGAAAAATCGATACCCGGCGGGGAACACTTGATGGGAGCGGATGACCAATCGAAGTTGATTCACAGCTAGGAATTCATCGAGATCGTTTTTACCGATAGAAAGGCCGGCACCCCTGATATTTTCGGCGCTCGCGGGTCGCTCCTCGCCATCGGGATCGTTCCAGAGCAGCTGTACCGTAACGGGATCCCATTGTTCTAACCGGGCGGCCGCGGGCAAGCTTGCGATGTCCCGCAATTTAACAATGCCAGGCATTGCAGGGATCATGCCGTGGCAGCAGAATATTCCCTGGTTGCGAACGCGACAAGCGAGTGGCAGTAACTTGAAGATCCGCTCGAATACCGGGTACCAATCTCGCAATCCGCGGAGTTCAAGGTTATTGACGAATCCATACATGTGGTTCATGGAGATCTCCTCGTGATTGCCCCGCAGAAGGAAGATCCGTGAAGGATAACGAAGTGCAAGCGATAAGATGTAGAGGAGGTTCTCTAAATCGCGCTCGTCGCGATCTACATAATCACCAAGGAAGAGAATTCGAGTATTGTCTGATTTCAATGTAATTGTACTACCATTCTCAGCCTCATAAAATTGATGGACGATGGATCTCACGCAGTCAATGTCCCCATGGCTATCTCCCACGACTATCAGCGAATCGCCTTCAGAAACATCGAGATCGATCAAACGGGGCATTTTCTTGAACGTATCGAGGCATTCCCCGGAAAGCCGTGCCAGCTGCTTCTCGTCGATCCCTGCCATCATGTCATTGCCCCGGCGGTTTTTGGGATGCCCCCGTCATCAGAGTGAAGAAAAAGTCATAAAAACGGCTCACGTCGATTGCCGTGCAGACTTCCTTATCGACCACACCTGGCGCTAACATCTTCGGGACGCGAGTGAAGCCACATCGGTTCACCACCACGGGCATGCGGGTGAAGGCGAGGACCGATGAATCGAACAGTGGAACGATGGTCGCGGGGTCGAAAAGAATCGGAAGGCGATGGCCGATGATGGATGAACGGAACATGGCCGTCATCTTGAGCACACCGTCCAACAACGCATCCTCGCTGGCATGCAATTTCAGAAAAGCCATATCTTCCCTTTTAAGTCTCAAGTTTACGGTCACGTCAAGCGGCACGATACGGGTAGGCACGTGTGACGATATTATCGCTCGCGCCGCGCGCCGATCTAAAAACATGTTATACTCGGGGATCTTGATGCCCATGATACTCCAGCGGAACGAGCCGCCCATTATAATAAGCTGTGCACGATCATCGAACCGGGTTCCGTCCCGGTCGCGGACCGCTGCGATGTTTGAAAGCGGCCCGATGGCCACGATTTGCACCCTCCCGGTTCGATGCTGCTCGATCACGTGCCAATAATGCTCGATCATCGCATCAACGCCTTGGTGGATATCCAGAACCTCGAATTCGGGAACCCATCGATCGTAAGTCAACAGTACCCGGCTATTTTTCCCCGCGAAAACGGGAACGTCTTTTTTACCACCGAGCACGAGCATTTTTTTCGCGATTCGCCCCCGCTTGAGCGTGTTGCCACTAACTGTCGAAATGCCGGCGATCTGCAAGCCACCCTTGATCGCCAACGCGAGCGCGTATGCATCGTCGATGTCGGTACCGATGTCCGTGTCGATGATGACAGGGCCTGTTGATGTGCCGGCGTCCTTCGACAAGGATGCAATCACGCTTGAGGGAAATGTGATAGAAGGGGATAGGAGATATCATTCGAGGTACTTGAGCCTGTGTGACCGGCGCATGTCATCCTCGGTAATTCCATTATTCGAGGCGATCTGGGCGAGCAAGGCGTCGAGCGTGAGGTACACGTTCAGCTCGAACTCGGGCAAATAGTGCTTTCGCTCGGTGTGGATGACGTTATACATGGAAAAAGGGTCAAGCCGTCCAGGGACGATCAAGTTGCCGTCAACGCGCTTGGTGAAGCGCCCGAGGTCCGAATTGGCAAAAGACGTGATGCCGAACACCCGCATGCCAGAGATGAAGGCTTGCATCGCGTAATCCATGGTCTGCGTGGTCGACCCGCTACCGGACGTGACTATGATCAAATCGCCTTCTTTGCGTAGATCCCAGTGGCCTTCATAGATCACGTGCAAGTCCTTGTCCGGCTCCTTGCGCAAGTGGCCGTATCGTATTGCCGCGACCTGGTTGACGATCTGGTCACGACCAACCCCACGGAAATAGACATTCTTTTTTACAGGCGCCGTGAGATATTCCGTGATGATCCCGATGAAATCCATCAGCATCTCAAGATTATCCTCGAAGTAAGTCTTCGTCGTGTCAAATCGGTTCACGATCTGCTTTGTTGCCTCGCGGAAATCATCAAGGGATTCTTGTATGGTGTCCCGTACGCTATAACCAAGGCACGTCCCCACCACTGCAGAGGTTAGTTCGAACTCCGTGCCCAGGGGAGCGTAGAGGGGATTCTTGTTCTCGGATGGCGCCAACACGAGTACATCAGGAAAGTCCGACTGGATGCCCGCGTTATATGTCATTCCAACAACCCGGAGGCCATCCTTCTTGGCATGCTGTGCGTGGGTTATGGGCGAGCCGGTCGCCGAACCCGAATTAAAGAAGAAGAGGTCGTTTGGCTTCCAGGGGCGCAAGCACGCATTTGATGCTGGAAGGATGATCGGAAAGCCGTTGTGTTCCATACAATCCTCCACTAGAAGCATCGATTGCAATGATCGACCCATGCCATCGACAATGACGGCATGTTTCCGCGCTTCGATGAGCAAGGAAAAGAGGTTTTTAAGTCGATCCTCGTCGAGTGCGTTGATCGAGTCCCGAACACAATCGGTCAAGTATTTCCAAGCCGAGAAGAAAATATTCAATCCGGACATCATGCGGACATCCTTTTTTTTTTCTTCAGCAATTCGAGAAGAGACAGATAGATACCCATCGTGGGTTCTTATAAAACTTGATCTGACGCAAGGGCGGCGTTCATGCAGTCATGCTTTTTGGTACTGTAATTGTTACAATACGTGAAGGAAAATGGCAATCTCGAACCCCAAGAATGTTATGCTATTGGGCATAGATATCGGTGGCGTGAATATAAAATGTGCCAGCATACCGTGGAAGGATTCGGAGCAACTCAGTCACGCATTGTTGACAAAGCATTTTTTTCCGCTTTGGGAAAAGACGGTTCGCGAGCTACGCACGAAACTGACTTGCGTGGTCGATGAACACGTCGCGAACGCACGAAGTAGGTTGGCTAGCGCAGATAACGTGACCGTGTACACGTGCGCGTCCATTACAGGGGAATTATCAGACGCTTTCTCGTCAAAAAAGGAGGGGATCGAATACATCACGTCTTGCTTGTCGGATGCGCTCGCCTCCGTAAATCAGCTGCGGCAATGCTTCACGATAATGAGGCCGAAATTCATTACGACGAACGGAACTTTGATAACCGAAACCGAGGCAGTGATCAACCACCGGGCTGTATCTGCAGCCAACTGGTATGCAACGGCCGCATGGATCGGTTCTTTCGAACCCGATTGTATCCTGATTGATTGTGGTTCCACCACGACTGATATCATCCCGATAGCGAACGGGAAACCTGTACCAAAGGGGATCACGGACATCGAACGGCTGCGGTCTGGGGAACTCGTGTACACGGGTGTCTTGCGCGCGACGATCCCGTCCGTCACTCACGCTGTGCCCATTCATGGCGAGCTTGTTCCAGTAAGCTTCGAAAAGTTCGCGCTGATGGCCGATGTTCACCTTATCCTCGGAAATATCACGAGAGAGCAATACGATTGCGACACCGCCGACGGTCGTCCCAACACGATCGACGACTCAAAGAAGCGGCTCGCGAGGATCGTTTGCGAGGACGCGGCCGAGCTCGGGGACGATGTGATATTGGAAATGGCGAGGTTTCTCGCCTATTCACAAGCGCGAATAGTGCAGGACGGGCTAGAGAAGGTCGCCCGGCGGTACGATCGCACCTTGCCGTGTGTGCTGACGGGGCTTGGCGAGGGCACGCTGGCAATAGAAGCGGCGAGGCAAGCCGGATTCAAAACGATCATCTCCCTTTCTGAAAAATTCGGCACGACAGGGTCGACCGTTTCATCCGCCCTAGGAATCCTGCACGTGCTAACCGCATACTTGAAGGGTGTTGGATTCAATGGTTGGTAAACTCGTTTTTTTGAAGATATGCGGGATTGCTCTCGATGAATCCATTTCTCGTGACGCGATAGTAACTGACTTGAAGATCCTGGCAAGATCCCGGCCAAATGACTTGTTCTACGCGATTTGTGGTGGTGGAAAACCCGTCGACTCGCTACGGGAGCTATTCGATTTGGATCCGAACCAGGTCTGCCAAGATTGGCAGGAGCGGAGCGGGAAAGTTGCATCTCCTGCCGAGGCCGCGCACTGGCTCGCGCTGGGCATCATGGACGAGCGCGCCGCAATGATGCAAAAAGAGTGCCAGGGCGTCGAGAACATCTTTTTTCCCCCGGTCACCCGCCTTTTGATGGAGCGTGAGGGGCATTTGCCGCGCTCGTGGGAGGTCACCTCCGACAGCATCACCTACTGGCTCGCAGTGGCGCTCGCGTGTGACCCCGGCTTTCCCGTGATCGTCCTCCTCAAGAACATTGACGGCGTGATCAAGATGCAGCCGACGCGAGCGGGGGTGCCCCGGCGATCGCGCGATGTCCAGGGCAAGATCGTGCGGCGAATTCTCGTCCACCGCGGCCATCCACATCCCCGCCTCCCATCGTATCCGTTCGATGAATACTTGTTCGGACTCGTGGACGAGTTTCAGCAGCCATTCCATGTCGTGCACTGGCAACACCTCGATCGTTTAATTGATATACTCGAAAAGGGGGCGGAGGCGCATTCTACGAAGGTCATGCCGATTGCCTTATGATAAATAGACGCTCTGCACGGTCCAGCCGGGCAGGGAAGGCCACTGAGCCGACGCTTGCCAGCCGTATATTTTTCAAGTAGGGTGCGAGGGCGTTATTTAGCTCGCTGGCATCGCTCGCCTCGATCAAGAAGCAGCCTTGCAATCTATTCATCGCCGTGCCAACTGTTTCCAACAACCCGGCGACGTCTTCAGAGATTTTGGGGATGTAAAAGACCGTGTATGGCTTGTCGAACCGCTTGATGAACTCGGTTACGGGCATATTTTCAACGAGAACAGGCACGAGCTTTTCGTGAATGGTGGCTATCACCTGGGAGAAGGCCACGCCGGTTGCCGTAGCTGCCACCGGATCGATGCAGATGTTATCAGCGCACGAATGGAAGGCAGCGATGCCTGTGCTAACGTCGCTGGTCGTTTTCAAGAATGGAGACTTCCCGGCAAATTGCTGGAAACAAGCTTCGATTCGATCATTCGCTATTGCATCACGGAGCACATGCTTGTCGATGCGGAACATCTCGAAGAGTTTTAACAAGCCCTGGCGAGTATCGTTGATTGCATACACCTTGAACCGCAGCCGGCAAGGTGACAAGATAAGCGAGCCGGGCCCGAACCAAGGCTCGCACAATGCAAGCGAATCGTGAAGAGCACGATTCAATTGCTGGGCAACATCCACCCATATCGATGCGCCGGCTGGTATTCTGTGCATTTTAGATCACGCTTTTTGTCCAAATGTTAAAAATTCTTCACGATGATCTCGCTCCACGTGTTATTCCCTGGCTTGCACGTGACGCTATAATTCACTCTAACCTTCTCGATGGAAAACGCTGCGAATTGATCAGAGAAACTAGAGTTGAGGGACAATACAAACTTTCCCTTGAGGTGCTTGCACCGGTGGGCGAGAAGCTCGTGGTCGAAGGGTTTGTTGTAGGCGTATTCGGTCTTATAAGGGGGATCGATGTAGAAAAACGTGGATGGCGAGTCATATTTTTCGAGGACAAGCCCATAATCGAGATCTAACAGCACGACACCTCGTAACCTGTTATGCGCAGCGATGAGCGGTTCTTTCTTGAATAGAAAGGAACGTGCTTTCTTATCCGGCGTTGATGCGAAGGGCGAGTTGCATTTACCATCCTGGTTGAACCGGAAAAGCCCGCCAAACGATGTTTTCACGATGTAGTACATCCGGAAGGCTTTCTCGACCAGATCGAGCGCGTTCCAATTAGATTCGCGGTATTCCATGAAGAGGTCCCTGGATATCAGGGTGCAATCGAGCCGTTCGAGGAATTCATTGAAGGTGCGGGGGTTTTGAATAACTCTATAAAAATTAACAAGCAGCCCGTCAATGTCATTGAGCACCTCGAGCTTGGATGGCTTCGGCTCGTTTTTCATCCTCGTGGAGTTCTTGAAAAAGAACACGGCTCCCGAGCCGACGAATGGCTCGACGTAGATATCGTGATCTCGCGGGATGAGCGAGCAGATATGTCGTTTTAACAATCTTTTCGAGCCAACCCACTTGAGAGGAGAATCCATCGACGCGTGAAGGCAACCGCTGCTTTAAAATGTTGTGCACGAGAAGAAAAAGAGAAGAAGTAGGGTAAATCTTAATCCTCGGGCATGGGAGGCGCTCCCTTGCCGCCACCACCGCCATGACCGAGCTTGGAGCCCTTGATGACGTCGTCGATGCGGACGATCATAACGGCCACCTCAGCGGCTGTTTTCACGGCGGTCTTGATCAAGACCGCCGGCTCAAGCACGCCCGCCGCCTTCATATCCTCGACCTTGTTCGTGAACAAGTTATACCCAACGAACGAGCTGTTTGGCTTGTCATTATGTGCGGCGCGAATCTGACCGACAATATCGATTGCATCAAGCCCGGCGTTCTCCACGAGGCTGATCGGGATGGCTTCCATCGCCTTAGCAAATTGTTGAATGACAAGCTGCTCGCGACCGGAGAAGGTCTTTGCATATTCATTGAGTTGCTTGGCAATCTCGACCTCAATGGCACCACCGCCCGCGACGATTGCCGGCTCGGTGAACAAGGTCGCCGCTACGCAAAGGGCATCGTGCAGGCCACGCTCCGTTTCATCGAGACTCTTGCCCCCAGAACCCCTGATGAACAACGTTACTGCCTTCGGATTCTTGCATCCCTCGATGTAAACATATTTCGTACCCGCGACCGTCTGCTGGTGGATGAGTTCACATGTCCCGAGATCTTTCGGGGAGATTTCCTCGAGCGAATTGATCACGGTACCGCCTGTCGCGTCAGCAATGAGGTTCATATCGCTGCTCGTGATGCTCTTGATGGCCATAACGCCGGCTTGTTTCAGGAAGTGTATAGCCGTGTCGTCGATCGATTTCGAAGATAAAACGACGTTAGCACCGAGATCGATCACTTTCTGCACTTTTTTCTTGATCATTTTGTCTTCTTCATCGAGGAAGCTCATGACTTGATCCGGCTTGTCGATCGATATCTTCGCGTCCCATTCACCTTTCTTGACCTCCAGGGGATAACCGAGCAGGGCGATCTTGGCGTTCTTGACCTCCTGGGGCATCTGCGTGTGGCAAATCTCCTTGTCGAGCACGATCCCCTTGATGAGCGTCGTGTCGTGCAAGGAGTCGCCGCCTTCCTTCTTGATTATCTTGACCTTGTTGATGTTCTTGTTCAGGTTCTTGACTCCGGCGGCTTGCAATGTGAGCATAGCTTCGAGAACCAGCTCAGACAAGCGATCCTTGCCGAAGGAGATGACTTTGCTGTTCATCGACGTGCTGATGACCTTCTTGATGAGCTCTTTTTCGCTCGGCTTGACCTTGTACGCGACCTTGTCGATGATCTCGACCGCCTTGGCGCGAGCTTTTGAAATGCCCGATGCGACGATACTCGGATGCACGCCGCTCTGGATGAGATCGGAAACATTCTGGAGAATCGCACCAGCGAGTATAACGCTGGACGTGGTACCGTCACCGACCTCGCCATCTTGGGTCTTTGCAACTTCGACCATCATCTTGGCCGTCGGATGCTGGACGTCGATCTCCTTGAGAACCGTCGCTCCATCGTTCGTGATCGTGAGATCGCCAAGGCTGTCTACGAGAAGCTTATCAAGCCCCTTTGGCCCTAAAGTCGACCGTACGGCTTCCGCGATTGCAAGCGCCGCAGCCACGTTATTCGAAAATGCGTCTTTTTTTTGGGTGCGTTCAGTTCCTTCCTTCAGCACGAGTAACGGCTGGTTTCCGCCACCAACTAAGTATGCCATGTTTTTCCACCTCGATTCATGGTATTGAAAAGTGTTAGAGCAATCAATGACCGCGGGTAAAAAAATTTGATCGATTAGGACTTCTATATAAATGACCTTGATCCAATGCTGTTTTAAGCCTTAACAACCCATCATATGCATAACCAAGTTCGCAATCGAGCTCGATCTGCCTATCAAAGAACATTGTTTGTTGATCCGGCATTATCACAAGTCTGGAACGATAAACCCCACGACCTATAAAATAATGGGATTGTCTCAAGAGAGATAAAAGATTTAAAAACGGACTAAAGTTTTTAACTCGTTTTATGCGTCCGTATCGATGGTGGGAGCGTTCCTGGATACTATATAACAGACGGTTCGCCGTTTTCGAAAATCGAGAGGAGCCGCCATGGTTACTGGACTGCTTGTGCACCTTGAGGCTCATGGAATCCGATGAAATCGCTCATGTGGAACACGTCGTGGTGCACCAGGAAAGCGGGCAATATATTGATTTTGTAGTGGATGTCGTCCATCATGGCGGTCGGCTCTCGGGACGAGACCAACCGGTGCATGACGGGGTTGACGTTTGGCATCCAGAAGATATTCACGAGCAGGCTCTCGACGCGGGGGAATCGATCATGGCGACCATTACCAAGTCGAACGACCCCGTCTGCGTCTTCGGGAACGAGCTCGGCGAGGAGGACGCGTGCCGGCACTATCGCGGCGAGCATTTCATGCCCCCGGTCTTCGACTTCTACACGAACAAGCGCAAGCGCGCCGGCCTCGAGGCCCGGGGCTTCCACGCCATCGTGAGGTAATATGCCCCCGCCTACGCTCGACAGTGGCGGCTACCAGATCCTCCGCGACCGCGCCAAGGACCAGCACGCCAGGGCCGACCACACGATTCCCGCGCTCGCCCGCATCTACGATGCAGCCCGGCTCGGCAAGGACGAGCACGCCATCAGCCTCGGCATCCCGTCGGTCTTGAATACCCCGCATGACGAGGCTTTTGCATTCTTGACGCTTAGGCCCGACCAGCGTCGATGCATCGACATGGATAATGCCGTGATGGCTAGATCCAATGCTGTTTTAAGCCTTCACTACATATCATGAAGCATGCTCTCCTAATTGGCAACATCACACCCCACGACCCGCGATGAACGACGATGATATCCGCATACGCACGTATAGCGAGCAAGATAAGTTGTACGTGACCACGCTCATGAAAGAATTGTGCAGCGTTTACCACGTGGAATTTGACGAGGCAAGATGGCGGAGATCGCTCGAGGAGAAGTTCCATAATTCCGATGATGCCCGGATGTTCGTCGCGGACAAGGACGGGCGGGCCATCGGCATGCTCGTCGTTGAATTCCGCAAGGGCGTGGAGCGAATTGGTTATATCACGAATCTCGTGGTAGCGCCGGAATTCCGCAGCAAGGGAGTTGGCGAGAAGCTGATCAAGGCGGTGATGGAGTTCTTGCGGGATAACCACGTGCCCGTCGTGAAAGCGAACCTCCGGGCAACGACTGATTCAGCCATGAAGTTTTTCATGAAGATGGGCTTCACAGAGTTCGCGATCCAGCTCCGCAAGGATCTTTAAACGCGTCAATATTTCAGGATGTATGCTCTCGAGAGCTGCCGTACGACGTCCTTGGGCTTTGCCTTGAGCATATCGCCGATCCGCTGGGGCATCGGGTGCAGGCCGAACGCTTGTGGATTGCGGCACCGCTTGAGCACGTTGAGCAGCGCGAACGGGTTCCATGCGATGCGTCGGAACATCGTTTCCCATACAGACGCGATTGTGGCTGCGACTTTTGGCCCGATCGCCATCACGTACCTGGAACCGGGCACGGGTGACATCGTTCCGAGCTGGGAGTGCACCGTTCGCGCGACATCACTTGCATCCGACATGTCAGGCTTGATCCCGTGCAGCGTGGTTGGATCGACGGAAGAGAACCGCACGGGAACGAGGTTCTTGATCTCGATCTCGACCAGCTTGATGGCACGCTGCCCGTGTTGCCGGACAGGAAAGCATACGACCATCGAGAAATCCTTCCCAAAATTGTCGAGGATCGCGGAGACAGCGGCTGTCGCCGCGCGATCGTGGAGGAATCGAGGCAGGTCGAGCCGGATCTTGGCAAACCGGAGGAGAAAGCGGGGGAATAGCTTGGTGAGCATCGCACGGGGTCTCGAGTACCACGTGAGCTTGAAGGTACGCGCGTAGAGGCCAATCGATTCCAAGATGGACTGCACGAGCCCTGGACCGTTCTTGTCGTGCTCGCGCGCGGCGATGTCATCGATTATCATCGTGATTATGTTGATGATATCGCCCAGCGAAAAGAAAAGAACGACATCAACGCTTGCCTCGAGGCGTATCTTGTCAGCAAGGGCATCGATGATGTCCGGAACAACTGGCAAAAAGGCATCAGTGCCGGTGAGGGGCAGTGCGGCGATGCTGGTCTCGCCATCTGCCGAGCGCTCTGCGCGGAACGCGGTCATTGCCTCGCCCGTGTGCAGCACGACGGCAGCCGAGCCTGCTGGCAGGAACGTGCTAGCCACCGCGGCGATGTCCTCGAGAAACGGGCCTTGGATGGCAGATCCGACCTTGCATGCGAACGACGTCAACTTGTCCTTGATGGGATGGAAACGCACGAGGCCATCACGGCACCCGGCAAGTAACGTGGTAAGCCTTCGTGACATGGAATCGAAGCTAGATACCGGGGATTTCATCTCGTCGATTTCCATGAGCTGCTTGAACAGCTTCGCATCAACAACCCTCATGATGTCAACAGGCGGCATCACGGCGCCACTCGCATGTTTTAACGAACCAGCCACCGCGAACATGCCACCAAGGCTCACATCGTCAAGCTCGGCGACAGATGCCCGCTGGCCAATGGCTGCGGTTATTGAATCCTGGATCGAGCCCGGATCGATGCCGATAACGCTCACGGGCTTTCCCGCGTCTTGAACGATCACGCTCGCGGCGAGCAATCGCTTCGCCGGCATGTCGATGACGAGTTCCAGCACGCGATACAGCGCCCCGGTGAGATCGAGGGCGTGTTTTTTCATGGCGGATTCGAGAAAATACGCGTCGACTTCCAAGGGCAAGAAAGGGGACATGCTGATGGACTCGTTCCCTTGCCCCTTCCCGCCAGTTCCTGTTTTACTAGCATGCTCTTGCAATGCTTGGAGAAACCGTGCATAGGTTCGTGATAACCACGATTCGAACGAGGTGGCAGTGTTGCTGCTCTGGTTCATCGACATCAGGCCCCGGCCGCGAGTCAGGCGCGCACGGGTCTCGTGTCGGAGCGCGCCGAGTCATGTAGTAACGGGCGATCTGGCTTAAAAACTTGGAGGACACGTGCCTGGCGCTGGTTCCGGGCACCAGGGCAAAGGAGCTATCATGGGCGCGGGTTATTTAAAGCGGCAGCACGACGGGATACCCGGGCAACCTTGCTGGGCGCGTCGAGTTGGGCCACGCCCTGGCGAAGGGAAACCATGGAAGATCTGGCACGTTGAACCGCCATGAAAAACGATTTAACACCAGAGATCAAGGAAATCTCGTTCTTGCCGCTGTCAAAGGCGTTGCTCGAGAGCGTGCTCAAGCGGACGATCGAATACGACTGCACGGATCACGTCCTTGCCATGGAGGCATGGCAAGTGTTGTCTGGACCCACGCTGGACTACCGGAAGTCCATGCAAGATATTGCCGTGCTTCTCCTTGGGGACACGTGGAACATGATATCCAAGGAGCCGTCGGACAACGGCGTGCCCGTGCTCGTTTTCCAGAAGGATCGTGTTAACATGCTGTTTGCTGGCGCGAGGTCCGGGGATCTAGGAATGGTAGTGGTGATGATCACTGCCGCATCGAAATCAGACCTGGCGCTCGCCGCCAAGACCATGGAGAAGATAACCGGGAAGCACCGCGCGCAAAAGTAGCTACGCTGCCACGAACATGCCATCTTTGCATTCATGCTTACCTTGATTGCTCCGATCCGGGATGTAACGCAAGCTAGGGATCGGGGATGTTTCATGCTGAAGATGTCGATGGATGGTTATATGACGTGGTGGGACATTTGTCGGCCACGGGATCGTCAAGTCTGACGCCGACACGGAGGGCCGGCTGGGTGAACAAATCGTCGCCGGGCATGCGCTCGAAGGTGCACGCCACTGAAAATCGGGGTTATTGTGGCGCAAGAAAACATTTTTAAAACCCATGACTTACTCTCAGCTATAAATAGCAACATTGCGGATAGTTTAATCGAGAAGTGTTATCTGGGTGATTCCACGGTTCGATTTAAGGAACCATCCGGTGCCGGTTCAAGCGGAAATAATGGCGGTAAACCCGTCCAAGGTTCGTAAATTTCACGATCATGCAAACATCTTCCACGTGATTCATGAATGTGTCCAAGTAGAAGAGCCGATGGAACGCTGGTGTTCAAACTCGTGTTCTGGGGGCCGTCCATGGGAGGGAAAACGACCGCTCTTGCCTGGGTCTACGAACGGGAGGGCCTGGCTTCCGGCCAGCTGCAAAGCATCTCGGATCCGACAGGACGCACCTTGTTTTTCGATCGGCTCGTTGCCAAGGTCAGCAATGTCGTATTCCAGGTCTACACGGTGGCGGGGCAGCGGCGCCACAAGTTCCAGCGCCAGACAGTGCTCAAGGGAACCGACGCGCTGGTGTTCTTTTGGGACAGTGACCGCATGCAGTGGAATGAGAATCTGTATTCCCTCAAGGAGCTGCTCCAGATGTATGGTAACAAGGTGCTGAGCCCCGACGGCGGCAAGACCCCGCCCGAGGTTCCCTTGATCGTGTGCGCCAACAAGCGTGACTTGCCAAACCTCACGCCCATCGAGAAGATCAAGGACGTGTTCAAGGCGGCGAAGATGCCGAACACGGTCATCTTCGAGACGGTCGCCATCACCGGTACGAATGTCAAGCGGGCGTTCGTGTTCGCGGCCCGCGAGTGCGTGCTCCGGCACTACCAGAAGCTCAAGAGCGGCGAGCAAGTCGCCACGACGACCGAGACCGAGAGCACGCCCGCGCC
>JAUQYZ010000011.1 GCA_030587475.1 Candidatus Sigynarchaeum calidifontis | reverse complement strand
GGCAGAACATCCAGGCGTGCAAGTTGGCAATATCAACGCGGACAATGGGTACCAAAGCCCAGAAAATGGCAAGGCACTCGTTGACCGGGGCATTAACAACAGCATTGCGCAGAGACAGTCTAGTCCCGTCAAAATTTCCAAGAAACGACGCAACCAGCGGAAGTGTATCGAGGGAATAATCGGGATCGGCGAGCAGCATCTCGGCTTGGAGCAAACTCGCGTCCGGGGTCTTGAAAACGCGAAAACGGACACGCTGTTAAAAGCAATCTCGATGTTATTCCTTGCAGTCGTGTCGGCCGAGACGGGGATGGAGGAAATGTACTTGAGGCCGACATTTTTCTTTGGGTGAGAAGTTTAAAGAGAACGAGGTGTGAATTATTAGTTAGACAGACTCCTTAGATACGCCCTTCTTGAGTTTCAAGGATCTCAAGGAAACAATCACGAGTTCTTTGAAACCACGGCTGGAGATGTTGAACGTGCCAGATCCGGAAGGCATAGTGCAAATGATGGAAGAACAGATATCAAGGGATCAATCTTTGTTGTTGATGCTGTCGATCTAATTTTCCAGGTCACCTATCGATAACATTGCATTGCTCTTCGATCTGCTGGCCTGAAACCTTCTCTTGCATCGTCTTTGAGCGATCAATGCTCGCCCCGATGGCGAATACGACAGTTGCATGTTCAGATGTGGTCTGATTACAAATCAGCGCAAGTTGTATTTTTTTTGTCACTCTATCCGGGGGCAGAAAAAGGCTTGGAACCAAAAATCGAATCGGTTTTGGTAACACAAAACACAAAAAGACATATATTTGTGATACACGATCTACAATTAGTTGGTGCGAAAATGACCGAGAAGAACATCGAGGCAAGCAAGGATCTAGATGCACAAGATGAAGCCCAGAAGACCCCGCGCATGAAGGAATTCGAGGCAGAAACAGGGCTCAGGAGCATCTGGCGCGGCGTGGTTACCGAAACCTATAAAAAATGGGAAAAAGGTGAAAAAGTCTACACCCGAGAAAAGGAACGTATCGCGCTCTACGTGAGCGAGGATGAAAAGCAAAAATGGCAGGACTTCATCGACAAGCAAGAAAGCATGACCCTGAGCAAGCTCATCCGCACGTCGGTGAATTTCTACATCAACTTCCAGCCCCGCATCCCTGCTCTTGAGAAATTATCCAGGGTCTCGCACGATCTCAAGGAGCCACTTACCATCATAAAGGGTTTCTCGCAGTTACTCGTCGACAATTACCGGAACCGCCTGGAACCTGAGATCCTTGGGAAGATCAAGGAGATTTACGATAAATCCGTTTATCTGGAAAACCAGATCAAAAAAATACTCGAGGAGGGCGGCACCGAGACCCCCTCGCTCTTCGATATCTTCATCATCGACGATGACAGCGCCACCGTAGAACTTTTGAGCTCGTATTTCCAGTTCAAGGGGATTAAGGCTAAGGGGCTCTCCGGCAGCGCTGATATCATCAAGGAACTCAAGGAAGCGAACCCGAAACTAATTCTTCTAGACGTGATCCTGCCTGAAATCGACGGATTCAAGCTTTGCAAGCAAATCAAGTCTGACAAGGCGCTTAACAAGATCAAGGTGTTTTTCGTGACCGCGGTGCCTGCCTTCGAGGTTGAAAAGAAGATGGAGGAGACCCAGGCGGATGGCTTCTTCCTAAAACCGTTCGATTTTTCCCAGCTCGACGGGTTGAAGAAATACTTGTAATCTAATCTCCCTTTTTCTCGTTCTTGTTATAGAGTTTGGTCGCGATGGAATATGCCAAGCGATCTTGGATGGTATTTTGACCATATAGTATTGACAAGATTGTCCAGACGGGTTCGGTTAGGCAAGATATTCACGTAATGGCACGGCAATTCTGTGGCATTGCATCATTTTTGTACGAAGGTTTATTAAGGCGTTTTTTCTCTAACTTGATCGGTTATTGCGACTACGAGCGAGACGTGACACGTGCTGATAGCGCTGCGATATGATCTTCGCCGTTCCGAGTCCATTGTGATCGGCCAGTCCGAGGCGAGCATGAATGATAATCGAAAAACAGTCCAACGATAAAAAAATCGACGATGCCCAGCTGGAAAGCATTATCCAACACTTGGTAGAACAAGCCGAGGATGCGATGCAAAGGGGGGACTTCGAAGGGGCCGCGCGTGCGTTTAAGGAGGCTGCCGTGGCATCGTTCGAGCTGGGGAAGATCGAGGACGCGATGCGGCTTCTCGATCGCCAAGAGAGCGCGAACCGCCAACAAGTCTCCGCAGGTCCCCGGATCGCTAAATATCTGATTGCGTTACAAGTGAAAGTCAATAAGGCCCTGGAATCAAGCAATCATGGCCAGGCAAGGGACTTGCTCAAGCAGATGCTAGCCATCGCCGAGCAATCGCGTGATATAACCGCGATCAAGGGGATCAAGCAGCAACTAGCATTCCTGATGCGATTACAAGGGAAAAAATAACGTGGTGCAGACGAGCCCTCTCTATCCATTTTATTTTTTCGTGAGCCCTCGCATAAGAAAGATACCAGCGATGATCGCTGCAGCCCCTAGCACCGTCGTCCACCAGATCTCGTAACCAGGCAGCAGCAAAACCTGGTACAAGAGCGGGACGAGGACGTACGCCGTGTCATAGGCCGGGACGAGAATGCTCGCTGGTGCCTTCCGTGCGAACCCGAGCTGCGTGAAGAGAAAGGCGAGAAACGCGATGCCGAAGGACGACAAGAAAATAAACCACCCGATGACATTACTCAAGTCCTGCTGGCCTAGCATCTTGAAGATGATGTCCTGCCCGCCGAACCCCCCGGCCGTGATCCCGAACGCGAGGCCGATGTTCTTGATGCTTTTAGTCCGCAACGCGACGATCATAAGCACGGCCGCGAGCAAGCCAAAGATGATGGTGAACAGGTAGGATGCAACCTTGTTGATGGCCTCCTCGGCGTATTCCGGCCGAAAAAATGCCTCTATACCGAGGATGAGCGTCCCGCCGATGATTATCGCTGCCCCCGTTGCATCCCGGCGGTTCACGTGTTCGTGCAAGACCTTGACGGAGTAGACCATGAGCACGACAAGGCCGACCCCGAACATCGATGTCACGAGTGACGGATACGCACCGAAAAAATTAGCAATGATGAGCCAAATTGGTTCGATGTTGTTCAAACCAACGCCAGCGAGATAAATAAAGGGTTTCTTGACACGCCCCTCGATTTGCAAGGGTTCCTTCCGGATCTTGGCGCGGATCTGGTCGTAGATCTCTATCCCTTGGCGCTGCATCGATTTCGCAATGTGCAACTGCACGGTGTCTGCGATGCCACATAAGATAGCCGCGATAATCGCCCACATGCTGGGGTTATGGAATGAGCGGTCGGTTATGTGCCTTGCCAGCGAAGCGTGGCGATCGACTGCCGTGGCAGCACTCCAGCCGCGTGGTGCCCCCGCCACGAGATTACGACGTTGAGGGGCTCGTGCTTGCGGTTCACGACGATCGACACGATCGTGCCGTCGGGATTCTTGAAGGAGACCTCGGACACCAGCAGCGGCGTGCGGGTCGTCGATTCGATCCGCATAGCGCCCCGCTGGATGAACTTCGAGAAATGGGAAATGATGTAATACTCGAACCGTGCCAGGATGCCGGGCAATGGGAAGGCACATTCTTTGGGAAGCATGTCCTCGATGGCCGCCTCGGTGCCCTGCACGATGGGCTGCAAGAGAGACTGCCTTGCCTTGAAGGGACCGATATTCGGGTTCCCGGCCGTGTCGATGAAGGGCACCCAGCCCGTGTAGGACTTGCACCAGTTCTTGAAATATGACGCGATCAGGCTCGCCCCGAAGAGCCAGGGGATGCTCCCCTCGGTCACGTGGAGGGATTTCGTAGGAAAGGAGGCGTGGAACTTGCTTAGCACGCCGGGCGTGAGTAGGCTCTGCTCGTAAGGGTGAAAAGCGATGCCATCCACGAGCCGCGCTGCTTCCGCATCGCGCAAGACCTTGAACGGGTATTTATACGGCTTGAGAAAGCCCCAGTTATGATCGAAGCACCAGATCCGCGTGGCCAAGCCTGCTTTTTCGATCTTGGGGCCGAGGTGATGCTTGATGAAGTCTCGCTCGTTCTCCGCGTCCCACCAGCACGTGGGCATCAAGTACCAGTTATGGTGTGGCTCGTTCTGAACGGTCATGGCGTGAATATCGATGCCCTCTGCCTTGTAGGCTTGTAAATAACGCACCAGGTATTCCGCGTACGCGTCGTAGTAGGCCGGGTTCAGCCTGCCGCTGCACATGCCCTTGCCTCCATCGACCTCCACCTTCCCCTTCCGAAACTTCCCCTCGGGCAGTTTCATCCACCCGGGCGGACTCCATGGCGACGAGAAGAACAGGATACCCGGGTTGATCTCCTTTGCCAGCTTGGCGACGGGGATGACGTATTGTTTATCCTTCTCGATCGAGAAGCATTCCAGTTCCGGGTCGACTTTTCCCGCGGGCATATCATCGTATGAATAGAACTCGTAGGTGAAGTCCGGGGTGCCAATGCAAAGCCGCCATAAATTCATCCCAGCGCCTTTCACTGGATCGACGAGCATCTCCAGCACGGCCCGCCGCTTGTCAAGTGGCAGTTGCATGAGATTATAGCAGCTAGCGTGCTCGAAGCTGTAGCCGATGCCCAGGACGTCCTGGTAAGTCTTCGTCTCGTCGACATTAATTTTCAGACCGGGACGCGCTGTGAATTGGCCGTCCGCGAACTCGAGAGGGTCCACGTGCTTTAAACAATATCCCTTGAGCCTCGTCGAGAGGTAGAACTCGATAGAGGTCATGATGATGGTAATGATCCCGACATGACTAATAAAAACGATGCTGGGAAAAAGGAGAAAGAGACCTGGCCCGCCGTGGCTAGACACCGGGCACGGGACCTCGGTTGGTTTACATCACGTGCCTGGCCAGGCATAAAAATTCACGTGTTGATGTTCTCCAGCGCTGCAAGTATCGAGTCGTTTTTCGGAATGTCGGCCATGGAATCACCGAAATACGCGTACCGTACGATGCCTTGCTTGTCCACGATGAGGATTGCGGGCATCCGGCCCAACTTGGTGATGATGACCTCCTGGTGCAACTCCTTCACGACGGCTTTTTTCTGGTCGAAATATATCGGGATCTGGCAATCGTCGCACGTTGACGCGAGTTGCTTCGCCCCGGCCTCGCTATCCGCAAGGATAGGGACGAGAACCGCGTCTACCGCCTCGAACTTGGCACGATCATTGTTTAATTGGCGTACATGTGCCTGGCAATAGGGTCAAAGCTTGTTTCGCAGCAATACGACCACCACGTTCTTGGATCCCTTGAACGAATCCAGCAACACGCGCTGCCCACCGATGCCGGGCAATTCAACCGTGCCGATTGGCTTCCCGACCATATGATACTTGTCCTTCATGGTGATGGACACTGCATCGACGAGGGAGATTAACTTTACGTGCATGTATTATTACCGTCGACATGCCACTTTAGAAATGAGGCTTTTTTTGCACCCCCGGCCCTATTCTTTCTAGAGCCCCGAAGTCTACGATGATCGTGCCAGTGGAAGGGAAGATCCTATGAAGAATGGAGGCGCTTTTGGCGCGTGGTCGATGGATGGCAATGGTTTACCCGCGTTCGAGTATGATTGCAAAGAATTCGAGGAACAAGCAGCAAAATACTTCACCACGTGGGGCAACGACAACACCCATTACCACGTGCTAGGGAACGGGTGTTGGTTCGGCATTGCCACGAACCACGGGCAGGTTTACTTGCTCGACCCGCGCCGCGGCTTCACGCTCGTCGGCGGGGATCCTGGCATCACTTTGCCGGCCCGGTCGAGCCTCGTGACGTTCACCATCGCGGATCAAGGCGGGAGCAGGTGGCAAGACATCAACACGTCCAGCAGCCAGCCCCTCACGCGCCGGGTGTTCGGCGCCGGGTACCTTGAAAAAGGGATTGACGCCGGCTCCCTGCGGATCTCCTCCAAGGTGCTTTTTCCCGCGGGCGGCGACCCCGTCGTGGCGGCGGAATGCAGGGTCGAGAACACCACGGGCGAGCCGAGGCGGATACGGCTGGAAGCATCGTGGAATCTTTTCCACTTGCCCTTGAGTAAATCCCTCATCGTGAGCTGGAACGGCCGCAAGAAGTTTCAGAACCGGGGTGCGCTGGATGGGTTGATCCGCCTGGCCGTAGCCCTGCAGAAAATTGTCAAGGTGGACACGGACGGGGCACGAAGCAAACATGCCAAGCGGATCATTTTCAATTTTGCTGAATCCGGGTCGCGCGTGGTCGCTGTTCCCCGCCATAAGGATGCGGGCAAGCACGATCCGATGGAACCATCGGACATAAATTACCATTACAAGCCAGTGGCCATCGCGTGTGTCGACGATCACCCTGCCCCGGCCATGGTAATCGCGGGTGTCCCCGGCGCGAACCGTGTAGTGCCGAACGCTGAAGCGCGGGTCACTATGGCGTATGACATCGGGATCCCGGCCAATACATCAATAACCAAGCGGTTCTTGCTTGCATGCGCCGTAGAGGATGAGCTAGATTCCTTGATCGAGACGTACACGGCTACCTCCGGTAGCGGGGACTTGCAAGCCACCGCTGCCGCTTGGTTCAAGGATCGCGCCGTCTCCTTGAACGTGCTCGGCCTTGAATGGCTGGAACGGGAGATCGCTTGGCACTGTGCCTACGTGCTGTCCTCGATGTTCGCCGACGAGTATACCGGGCTTCACCGCATCCCGCAAGCTTCGATTTACCTGCTCGGGCACGCGTTCGATGGTGCCATCAGGGACTATTGCTTGTTCTTGTATCCACTCACGTTCATGGATCCGGCCCTCGCCCGCGAGTTCTTAAAATTCATTTACACGTGCGTCGACGATCAAGGTAAGATCACATACGGGCTCCATGGGTTCGGCAAAAAACTTGTTGTTCCCCTCATCCACGCGAATCCCTCGGACCAATACTTCTTCGTGACCTGGGCCACGGCCGAGTACATTTACCTCACCCGGGACTTCAAGTTCCTGGACGAGCCAGTCGGTATAGTGGATAAAAAAGGGCAAAAAAAGGTACAACCAGTCAAGGTGCTGCTCTCGCGTCTCATCAGATACGTGTTGTCGCCGGGGATCGGCCTTGGCGAGCACGACCTGGTACGAGTCCGTGACGGGGACTGGAACGACGGTATCTCGCTCATGGCGAGGAACCGCAAGGCATTCATAAAGGCTGGCGAGTCGACGTTCAACTCGGCCATGCTATTGCTATCATTCGAGAAAATACTGCCGCTCGTCGAGGGCTTCGACCCGGCCTTGATGAAAGAGATGGAATCGACCCTGGAGCGCGTCGGTCGGGCCGTGGACAAGGCATGGAACGGCAAGTGGTATTATCGGGGCTACGATGGCCAGGGAGGCCCGCTCGGTAACGACACGCTCTACCTCGATCACCACGCCTGGATGCTCCAGAACCAGGCCTTGCCCGCTGACAAGATGGGCGTGCTGCTGGAAAATCTAAACAAGGATCTCGTGGCGCGATCGAAATGTGGCGCCTCGATCATGTACCCGCCGAACCCGAATTCGTCCATCCTCCCGCCGGGCTGGGACATCAACGGCGGGACATGGCACGCGCTAAACTCGCTACTCGCGTGGGGCCTCCGGATCCGGAACCCGGAGATGGCACTAGCTTTCCTCCAGCGCATGAGCATGCACAACCGTGCCGAGCAATACCCGCGGATCTGGTATGGCATATGGAGCGGGCCGGATTCATACAACGCGGACGACGCCGAGAGGCCAGGAGAGGCTTTTTTCCACGCCTCGACACCGATGTGCGATTTTCCCTTCATGAACACCAACCTTCACGCGGGCTTCATCGCCGCGGCCATCCGGTACGCCGGGATAGAGGCGTGCCATGACAAGCTTCGCGTCGACGTCTCCGCGAGCGAGCCGTTCACGTTCACGTCCCGCATCGTAAAAATCAAGAAAGAGACAAGTCGAATAGAAATAATGCCAGCTTGCTCGTTCAAGGAAACGATAATGCTCGAGATCGTGGTCCCGGATGGTTTTAATGCTTCCTTCCGGGCCGACATGGAGCCGGCCGTCCAAGGCTGGCCAAAGGTCGTGGGGAATGCCATCCAAGTCGAGTGGTTACCCGACCGACCTCTCAAGAAAGTAACGATAACGAAGGTTTGAATCAACTATTCCCGCTTTTTTTATCTGGATGCGTGATCTTTTTCTCGACCGTGATGTACCTAGGCTCAAATCCGATGCCCTTCACGATCGACAGTATCTTGGCAGGATCTGGCTTCATGGCGATCTTTATACGGATGAGATCCGCGTGCATTGCCGTGAGCATGGCGATCGCCTTCTCCGCGAGTACCTTGCCGACGCCTGATCCCCGGAATTCCTTCTTCACGCCCCAGTTCGAGAGGTACCCGATGGAAATGCCGTCAGGCGTGTTCGTGTTGAGCTCGATGAAGCCCATGCCCACGACCTTGCCATCGACCTCCGCGACCAGCGTGGTGCGGCTGAATCCCGGCTGGAACAATCGAAGCCCGGCTGACTCGTTCCACTTGTCCTTGTCGAAATAAAAGCTGAACGTCTCGCTGATCTCCTCCATAAGCGAGATCGTCGCCTCGTAGTCGCTCTTCCGGTAATTCCGCACGAGAACCTTGCTCGCGAGGGAATCTGGTTTTGACATTTTACACCTCCTTTTTCTTCAACGTGATATCGAACGATCGGGAAAAATGGCCTATCTTTTTCAAGAAATTCGTGTTCAAAACGCCGATGAGCTTATTGTTGTCGTCGATTATCGCGACGCGGTTCACGCGGTTATGTTTCTTGGAAAAAGTTTCCTTGAGCTTTTCCCAGGGGACAACGGTCTCGTTAGCCTTCACGCAGTAGACAGGAGTTGCCATCACATCCTTGGCTACCAGGTTCCTCGGATCTCTCTCCTTGGAGACGAGGTTCAAGATAACACCGTCTGTCACGATGCCGAGTATGTGTTCTTCCTTGTCGACGATAAAAATGCTATCAATCCAATGATCGACCATGATACGGGCGATCTCGGCTATGCTCGTTTCGGGAGAAGCCATAAACACCTCGTCCTCTGCGATGTCGAGGTAGGTGAGGCGCGGGCCCTTGTAAATATCGCCTGCCATTCTTTTTTTCACCCTCAGATAACCTTCAACTTGGTCGTGGCAAGCTTTTTCTGGAAGATCGGCTTGCCGTCTTGTTTCACGGTCACGAGATACTCTTCTTTCATCTTTTTTCCGCCGATGCGCTCGAACTGGAAGTTGAGTTCCTCGTCCGCGAACCAGCAATCGATATTGACATCATAGAAATATTTTTCGAAGAAATCTTCCATGTACGCGATGCTCACGACACAGTTACAAATTTCATCGGTCGATGAATTGACCAGAGTGACGTGTATCTTGTTCTCGTCGTTTTTTAGCAGCGCCTCGGTCATCGTGATCTTCGAGCGAGCGGCCGAGCCGATATCGACGATCGGGGGGCCTTCGATCTTCTCGAAGAAGCCGCTCTCGGCCTTCTGGGAAACCGGCCTGGCCTTGATATCTTGATAGAGCAGGTAGGCGAGAGCCTTGCGCTTGTCATCCTCGCTGGAAACGTTCACCTCAAGTTGCGAGGCGAATCCTTGAAGGGTCGTTCGGATGGTGTTGGTAATCGAATCGAGGATCTTCTGGCCGGTGGCGGATATCTCCTTGTCGCGAGGGCTCTTTATGATCTTCGCGTCGCAGATGGCCTTTTCTATGGCAATAGAGAACTCGTCCATATGCCGCGCCGTGATTGCCTGGTATAGCTGCGAGAGGAGATCCCCCCCGAACGGGTTGAGATTAATGGGGATGCTCAGGATGATAACGACGGTCTCGGGTGTGTTAACGTCCATACCACTCCGTTTCTTTTCCCTGTGGCTTGGGGCCAAGAACTTCTTCGCAAGGTAGTTCCGGCCGCCAAATTCCAGATCGACGTGGCTTAGCTCTGCCTGGACGTCGACCCCCATCCACCATATCGAGTGGATGAAAACTGTTTTCGATTCTGCTTGCAAGAACTCGGTATCGCTTTTCAGCTCGGGAGGATGGACGAGGAGAAGCTGATGGCCGCGGGCCTCGTCAAAATATGCCAGGTATATCACGCAAAGTTTTTCAAGGTTGATAGCTGCCCCGCCTTCCACGTCGGCGGAAACGTTCTTCTTTTCAAAGAAGTCCATATCCTTTCCCCCGATAGCCTATGCCTAGCTCGGTATTGACACGCGTCAGTGCGTTCAAGCCCCGCTGATGCTGCTCTTCAAGATCCCGAGTTTTCCCTCGTTCGCATCGATCTCTAGAGTCACCTCGGTCACGCCCTTTGCCAGCTTGATGCCTTCAAGCCGCTTCGACTCACCAGGCGCGATCTCCGAGAAGCCGGCCATCCATGGTTTCGTCTCGAAGAACATGTCCTTTATGCCCGTGACCTTGCACGTGCAGCCGTGAAAAGCCGAGGACCCGTTGTTTGTCAAGGTGATGTCGATCTCGTCTTCGCCGCGCCGCTTGATGCCGGCGAGCTTGAGCGGCTTCACTTGGAATGCTGGTTTCAAGGCTTGTTCGCTCGAAATCGCGGATTCGGATGTCTCAAAAAATGGCACTGCCTCTTGCTTCTCGGTGGAGAGCCGGCCCTCGTTGATCTCTATGGGTATCTCGAAATTGATGTCCTCGCCGGTGAATTTCGTCCCGGTCACCGCGAGATACCACTCGTTGAAGTCGCCGAATTTGTCATTCCACGTCGTTTTGTCCTTTGGTTCCCACTCGTGGCGCGTGCTGAGCTCGGCCGATTTCGGGATCTGCAGCAAGAGAAAGCCAGTCGTCGGGTTCCCCGCCTTCGCCGCACCAGCCGCGGACGGGGGGATCTTTGGCACTTGCGTGCAGACGCGACCGTATTGCGTGCAATTGCACAATATATTAGAGCGCTCCATCAGTAAAACTTTCAGCTCCTTGAGATCCCTCGCCTCGAACGTGATCTTGATGGTCTCGCCAGGCCTGTAGATGTCTTTCTGCAAGTTGAGCTTGAGCCCCTTGATCGCCAGCACGACGGGGTTTACCTCTAAGACCTTGTTCTTGTTGCGATCCTCGACGAGCGAGATTTCCCCCGCGTCAAAATACTCTTGATCCGACGCGCCTTCGCCCTCGTCACCAGGCACGCGCGAGTATGCCTCTATCTTGTACCGCACGCCGCGCTGGCCGGACGAGGGAACGACGTTCGCGGGCAGGGCGATGGACACGGATCGTGCATACTCGCCTGCCTCGAATTTACCGTTGCAGAAGATCTCCCGCTGCTCGATGATGAGGGGCTTCTCGCACGGGCGAATGGCGCTCAATCGCACGCCGGTATATTTCACCTCCGCCCTCCCATCGATGCCAATCTTGACCTTCACGCTGACCGGAGCCCCTATCTTGGCTCGCTGTGGGAAGTCTATCTTGAGTTCCACGCGGGATCACGGGAATTGCTTAATTCGTCAATTTATGACAATGCCGGGTGAAACTTGGACGATTTATAAAGGATCGTGGGGCGTCCAAGCTAAATCCCGTATTGTCCAATTTATCTTTGGAATTGGAAACAAAAAAGGTATTGTTGGAACCGTCGGCCATCACTTGTTGTGGGATGAAATCACGACTTCCGCAAACAGCTGCAGGTCCCTGAGCAGTTCCGAGATCTTCTCCTCCGTGCTCGTGGAGGCACCCCTTGGCTTCATTATCAGCACCGCGAGCACGTACTTGAAGATGTGGAGTTCCAGGTCCTTGTCACCATCGACGGGGGTTCCCTTGAATGCCGCAGACTCGGCCATGAAGAGGTTCTCGCGGATCACGTTGCACGAGTGGATAAAGTCGCGGAAGTCGCTGCGCAGTTGGAGGCCAGCGGAAACGCCTGGGACGTTGTGGACGATGACGTTGCCCGAGATGTCGGCCACGATGATCTTCGCGTCGATCTCCTTGAGTTGCTTCTCGGCCTTCTCCACTTGCGCCTTCAATGTCTCGTAACTGCCGACTAGGATGTCGCGGAAGATGCGGTTCAACTTTTCTTGTTCGTAAATCGAGGTGGTATAGGTCTGGACCTCGAAGCCCTTGAAGAGGGTGTCGAAGATGTCCTTCGCCTTCTTGTAATTCGCGTCGAGCATTTCTTTCGGGTAGTCGTGCGTGTCAAACTTGTGGTAGAGCAAGTACACCTTGGGCTTCAGTGCCTTCTTCCGCAGCGCGTCGATGACCTTCTCGAAGTATGACTTGGCCTTTTCGAGCTTGTCCGGGTCATGCATGTCAACGATGGGGACAAGCACGTCGGTCTCGTTGAAGACGTCCGGCTTGTCCAGGTAACTCTGCCTATAACTTTCTTGACCCCCGTAATCAAATATAGAAACTTCCAACCCGAGGTATGGATGCCGGCGCACCTCGTACATTATAGTTGGAGCTAGGCATTCCGTGCTCTCGGGTGACTTCATCGCGAACGTCGTAGCGTAGATAGATGTCTTCCCTGAGCCGCTAAGGCCGATTAAGGCGATTTTCAAGAGTTTCACCAATTTTTGACTTTTTTTTTTACTTGCTGTTCATTTTACCATCATTTAAGGCTTTTGTTCCTTCGCTGGTGCCTCGGACTTCTTCTTTTCCTTCGCAGCCTCCTTTGCTGCCTTTTCGGCAGCCTCGTCTTCCAGCAATTTCTTGATGCTGATTTTCTCGCTCAGCAAGTTGTCTGTCGTCGTTCGCACGTCTATCAATATCTCGAGCGTTGGCACCTGGTCGTCCGGCACGCTGAGCGGGTAGTCAAAGACCATCGATTCGTAGGGGTAAAGCTCGGCAACCGTCGTGCGCCACGCGATCTTCTCGAACACGTCGATAGACAAGCTGATGCGGAGATCCAGCCCTTCCATCGTGTACCCGGACTCGTTGTCGAGCGAGAATCGGATGGTCTTGGTCTTGCTGGAGAGCTTGACGTTCTTGAGCTTGAGCTTCTTGGCGAGGAAGGGCGTTTTCGGGATGTTTGACGCTTGGACAACCGTTCTCGGGGCACTGGTCTCGCCCGGCGTTTCCGGGGACGTGAACACGTATTGCGTGCGCACGTTGACCGTGTATTGCGAAACCTTCTTCATGCGGGCGAGCTTCAGCAGTGTCTCGAGCCCCTCGTGCTCCAGCGGCTTGATCTCGAGGTACCCGTGCGCCGCCGCGTCCTCGACCAGCAGCTGGCCGAGCGTCGTGCGGCACAGGACCGTGTTGTACCCTTCCGGCGAGCCGACCGACCCGACCGAGACGTCGGCGGCCTCCGACGTGAGATCCGTGCAGAAATTGCAAGACGACGACTTGTACTTGTTGAGCTGCGGGATCTTGTATTCCTTCAATTTCTCGCCTTGCTTGTTGAAGATGTTGAACTTTCCAGATGCAATGTTCATCTTGCCGACATCCTTGAGGTTGACGCCCTCCCGCTCGAAAAACCCGTAGAGGGTCTCGGGCGAAAAGCTGTCCATGCAGAAAAGACCGATCTTGACGACGTTCGCGCGCAAGTTGTACAGTATCATGCCGTAGGGCGACTTTTGCATCTTGTCAACCGCGTCGATGTTGCACGGCGTGCCCACGAACGCGACCGCGTGGTTGCCAGCCTTCAACGCCTTGAACAGCGCCCTCACGGTCTGGGAATGGACGTAAAGCGAGCCGGACGCCGCCAGTATGTCTTCTCGCGTGTTGACGAACGCGGGTT
Source organism: Candidatus Sigynarchaeum calidifontis (assembly GCA_030587475.1). GTDB lineage: Archaea > Asgardarchaeota > Lokiarchaeia > Sigyniarchaeales > Sigyniarchaeaceae > Sigyniarchaeum > Sigyniarchaeum tengchongense. The sequence goes on along the minus strand of JAUQYZ010000011.1, from coordinate 713 downwards.
TCGCCCGCCACGTCTCGTCGTGCTTCGTGACGATGGCGCCGTCGATGAGCTTTTTCTCGAGCATGTAGAGAAGCAAAGTGGTCACGGTGCCCCCGTCTTGGCCCTTGACATCCGGGACTTTCGATTTGGCAATATAGGCGGCCTGAAACGAGCCGATCAGGTCCTGGGGAACGGTTTTCGTACGAGGGCATGACGCGTAACACACACCACATCCGCTGCATTTACCTACGAGTTTAGGCTCGTTATCGACCCAATCTAAGACATCGCATACGGCAACACAACTAGAACAAGCCGTACAAACACCGGACTTTATAATTTCTTTCATTAATTTGCCGAATGAGTCCTTTCCAACTTCTATTTTAGATCGAAGATAGAGAAAAGGAACACGTGCGTTAGAACTTTCGTCAGACATATTCTTCACATAGATCTCCTTAGTCGATAATATTAGAATATTCGTTGATCTGGCTTGTTTTAACGACGAATGATGATTCACCTCCTCTTGTTTTTACATCGTTTTAAGCCTTTGCTTGCAATTCGATGCTGTAATTCGAGAGATCTGCCTTGAAATCCGCGCCAGCCGTCCGCCTCAAGTATAAATTGGCACGATAGCGGTGTTTTATCCTTGAATGCGGTTTCAACTCAGGATCGTTCCGCATCCGCATCACGGCACGTATCCGCCTATCCAAGCACGTGACTGACCGCTGCCCGCCGAG
>JAUQYZ010000328.1 GCA_030587475.1 Candidatus Sigynarchaeum calidifontis | reverse complement strand
CTTGCCACGCTGCCGGGATGGTTGGCATCGTGCCCGCGTGTGGTAGTGCTACATGTCGATGCCAAGCATTCATCCTTCCTTTTCTCATCCCATGCAGCAGCAATGTAGCCCGATCATGACACGTGATCATTGAAGGGATCGGAACATTACCCGCCGTTAACCGGGTGGTGTAACCTTGTGATCCCGCGAAAAATCAAGGAATATTTAGTACTAACGCCTTATTTTAGACTGATCAAATCACTTAGTCCTTACAATCGTTTTTTATTCAGAAGGGGATGAGGGGTCCATGGATTTGATGGCAGATCACTTGTTAGAAGAGATACCCGAGACCGGAACGTATCATGCCGGCATCGCCAGCATCATCGAGAGGACTTGCACCAACCGGACCCGGCTTCCAAGCATCGCGCTGGAAATGTTCCCCTCGGCGCCGTACAAGCGAACGGGCCTCATCACCTTGCCACCTTGGAACGATCGCCAGCTAGTGTACCTTTTCCTCAAGTCCGAGTTCCACGGGTACGAGGGCGCGTTGGTCATCATCATCATCCAGGAAGGCGCGGTGGATGCCCTTTCCGTCCAGCTCAAGCACGGCGACCGCGAAATCAAGATCGTGGAAAATGATACCTTAGTAGTCCGTGACAACCAGGGCCTCGATCTAGGTTCGTTCGACAGTATTCCATCGGTCGTAGCCATGCTTGACCGTACCTTGAAATAGCGTCTCGGCAACCAATACACAATACACTAAAAAACCAGATTACTGCTGAAGAGGCCATCGATATGGTCGTTTTCACGCCCGAAAACTTTGAAACGATCGGTTCTTATTACGCCAACTTGCTCAAGGAAAAAGCCGGAATCAAGACGATCGACGACTTTTTCCGCGAGACGAATCATGGCAAGGATATCAAGCCGTTACTCGAGAAATTGCGAGCGCCGGATAAAAAACAATCGAAAAAAGGGAAAGGCGAATCGGTACAAGAAGTTTCCGAGTCGCGCCTTAACACGTGGAGCCAAGTCTTCGATTTGTTCCGCATTCCGAAGATGACTCCCCGAATGGCAGAGCTGCTCGTGCATGCCGAAATAAACTCGGTTCGCGAGCTGTCGCACCGCGATCCTGTCCAAGTCTGGTATATAATAAAGGAGCTCGATGAATCGAGCTATTTCATCGTCATCAAGAGCCCATCGCTCGCCGAGATCGAAAACTTGGTTTACTACGCGAGGCTCATGACCCGGCGCATCAAGTACGGGTACGACGTCCCGCTCGTCAACCTCCCCATGATGAATCTCGACTGGGCGAGCGAGCTGCAGAAGTACAAGATCTGGACGATCGAGGATCTTGAGGCGAATTTCGCCATCCTTCCCAGCCTCGCCGGCAAGATCGGGATGCCAGGCGATAAATACGCGGAAATGCTTGGTATGTGCGATCTGTGCAGAGTCAATGGCATCGACGTCCTCATCGCTGAACTGCTCGCCCAGGCAGGGATCAAGTCGCTCCAGCAGCTGGTCATCCTCTCGGCCGACGAGCTCTCCGACCGGCTGGCTAAGCTCCAAGACAGCCCGATCATAAAGGAACACCCGGAGTTGCATATCGAACTGGCAAAGGACCGCCTTGCCTTGATACTGCAGAATGCCAGGGAACAGAAGATCACATCCTTCTTGGAGGCGACGGCGTGATGGTATTGCTCGACGACATTCTCAGGTTTGTACCCTATCTCACTATTATCCCCGTACTCCCTTTTGGGATCAACTTGGCCCGCAAGGGCCTTATAAAGGTCAACAAGATCGAGGGCGAGAAGTTTCGCTGGACAGACTGGCTCGTATCAATCGTGTTCGGCTTACTTTTCACCGTCGCCGTCGTGCTCTGCATCAACCTGGCACTGGACTTCCTCATCGGAGGCATCCCGTCTATCGGCAGCTATTTGCTCGTGATCGCGCTTGGCGTTTTGCTCGTGTATCCGTTCTGGGAAATGTTCTATCTGGCACGCCCTACCTCCGATTCTGTGACTGGTTATCATCGATTCCTCGAGGCGAAATTCATCAACCGCGTTCGAGGGCGTGGCGCGTACGGTATTTCGCTGTTATTGCTCTTCTTGACCTATGGTGTCCCTATCATCTTGATTGCCCTGACCGAATTCACGATCATCCAAGCGGCGTTCCTCTGGATCACGATCGTCCCGCTCGTGTTCCTCAATTATTTCGCGGCATCGGGCACGGTCGGGAACCTCATCAAGGTCTTGTACACGACGCAAGCGAGCAATCGCGCCTATCCCGGTATTAAGAATTTCCAGAACGTGATCACGAAGATGATGGGACTCATCAAGCTGGCCATCGGCCTCGTCCCGATCATCATCGCGGGGTATGGCTTGTACTCTAGCATAGATGCTGCCATAGCAGGGGGTGCATCAGAAGTAAAGACAGGCACCAGTGCATACCTCTCGCTTTTCACGACCGTGGTTTTCGGCATCATCGGATTTTTCAGCAGGTTCTGGAACAAGAAAAGCAAGACGAAGTCGATCGATTTCATCTTCAGCGGGTACATCATGATCGCTATAATGATGAACATCCTCATCAACTTCATGTCCCTCAACGCCGGGCAGATCATCGGCCTTTTTGATAAGAATATCCCGCTAGTCGGGGGCTTGTTGGGATCTATCGGAGACCAGCTAAGCGATCGCCTCTTCACGCTCCCAATCATCACGCTGCAGAACATCATCACGATTACCTACGCCCTCATCATCATCTTCCAGAAGAACTCCGACTTCCAGGCGAACATCCGGCTCGGCGCGGTCATCGGATCCTACCAGATGGCTTCCGAGAGGGACCTGATCAAGCTTAAGAAAGCTGAAGAGAAACTGACGAAAAAGAAAGGAGCAGGCAGTGTAGATTGGGGACAACCAATGCTGAAGAGCAAGGCGCTCGATTACGTAACGCTCTTGAAATCGATCGTGCTCGAACCCGGTTTCAACAAGTACGGCGTTGACGTCAATGAACCCGTGCGGGCCAAGGCACGGCAATATATCTCGCTGATCGCACAGCAAAAGGGCATCAAGCAAGCCAACATCGACAAGATCGTTGAATATTTGCGGAAACACACGGTCAGCAAGGTAAGGAGCGCCAAGCGATCGTTCTTGAGTCCGGAGGCATTCCTCTGCCTGGGCGAGATTGGTAAAAAGCATCCAGTGACTGTCCTTGACCCGCTACTCGACAACCTCGCCGGCGATGACCTTCTCAAGAAGAGGTACATTTTAAACGCCCTCGGGCTCATGGGCAGCCAAACGGGGAAGGTCAAGGAGATCTTGTCGAAGGAGGACATCCGCAACTCCTTGGCAAGCGAGAGTTATGAGGTCAAGAATGCCGCGATCTTGTCTATCGTGGACATCGGGCTCGAGCTGAACGACGTGGCGCCCGTGCTAGATGAAATCTATGTCTTGATAAGCGACACGATCACGAGGACGAAGCCCCGCAGCGAGCATTTTGTGGAGACTATGCTACAATCACTCCTCAAACTATGCATCAAGCAACCGGCATCGGTCAATCTTGATAAAATCGTCGCCTTACTCGATTTCAAGCCGCCACAAGCGGACCCGGATGCTCTCGACTACATAATGCAGAACACGCTTCGCATCATGGCATACTTGACCCATTATAGCCCGGACAAAGTGCCCGTCCAGCGGATCGTCGAACTCGTGAAAAACGACAAGCGCGGGTTCATCCGGTACATCGCTTGTGATGTCCTCGGAAATCTCTTGCTCGTGAAACCGGCGCCGGAGATCATCCAGTTGCTCGTGAAGAAGTCGCTCGAAGACCACGACTCGGACGTCCGGGCCATGTGCAACGAATCTATCACCGAATATTGCGTCAACACGACGGGCGAATCGGAAAGCGTGTTGATCGACGGTAAAAAAATAGGGCTCCTCGATTACTACCTGGAAAAGTTGGACGATCCAGATAATTTCACGGCTGAAAACGCCAGCGAGGCGCTCAAGTCCCTCGCGCGCGAGTTCTCCGTAAACATATATAAAAAACTCGAACCGAAGATCGCGGGTGATAACGAGGAGCTAATCAGGGATTGCGCTCACGTGCTCAGCACGTTCAATGCCGACGTGATGAAATCGGTCGACTTGGCTTTGCTCTACAAACGACTAGAGGACACGAGCGACGAGACGAAGGCGGAACTCATTCGGCTCCTCGGCTATCTTGGCATGGTACGGCTCGACATCGATTTGCAAAAGGTAGCCAAGTACTTGGCGTACGAGAAGGATCCCGAGGTTCGGCTCAACACGATCTTTGCCATCGGCAAGATCGGAACCATGCAACCCGGTAATGCCACGGGCTTGCTGCTGGACCGCCTCACTCGCATGAACGTGTCGGAACGCAGCCTCGAGATCGAGCTGATCTACGAGGCCCTCGGGGTCATCGGCAACGTGCACCCGTTCAACGAGATCATCACGACGCTCGAGCAAGCACTGATGGGCGACACGAACCCATTCTCGAAGGACGTGGTCGCAAAGGCATTGAAGGCCATCGGGCAAGGCCTCATGTTATCTGCCGGCTCGAAAAAAGAGAGGAAAACCCAGGGAATCTACAAGTTGACCTACTTGCCTGGCAACGTCATCATGATCTTCCTCAACGCGCTCCAGATGAGGGGCCTACCCGACGAGGTCATCGACATCATCAGCGATGGCATCCAAGATCTCCTGCCATATTTCTTGATCGCCGACAAGTCCAAACGACAGTTCGAGTATCTCGACACGCTGTATGCCTTCTTGCTCCAGGCCTATAACTCGAACTTCTCGCACGAGATCCTCGAGACAATGGATCGCGTGAATTCGCTAAAGGCGTTCAAGTTATATGTCGACGAGGAAAAAAGTAGCTTGGTAAAAGACTCGGCGCATTTCTATGCGATGCAATACACGCCCGATGGCGCGCAGTTTTACGACCAGGGCAACCTGTTCAAGGCCCTCGGCAATGAAAAATACGCGCTCGCCTCGTTCGAGATCGCGCTGGAGCTGAGCCCGAACGAGTATTTCTCCCCGCGATGCCACCTGGAGATCGGATCCCTTGTCCAGGCAACGAATCCGGCACGCGCCGAGAAGGAATACCGCACCGCATCCGATATCTTCGCGTTCTTCGATGACATCGCAAGCATGAAGGAATGCGATGAAAAGATTGCGGCCTTGAAGAAAAAATGAGTCATTATTTCCTTTTATCTCTATATTCGTAATGGAGGAATGAAAAGCGTTCAATCAAACACGGGGATGAAGCCGAAGCACGATCCTACAAGTTTTTTTGCATCGTTAAACACGTCGGTGCTCTTGTTCTTGTCAATGTATTGACCGAACGCTTCGATAAATTGGCGAGTGAAGGCTGCGAGGCCCTCCCTGAGAACACGAGAGGACTTGGAGGCAACCAGCACGCTCGCGACAGGATGCTTGAACTCCGTGCTTAACAATAGCACGCCCTTCTCCATTTTAATCTCTTGAACGTGCCCCTTGTTCACGGATTCATTGACGAGCAGGCTCATTCCTTGGAACATGCTGGAAAACAAGTCTTCGTCAATGAGGCGGTCGGGCCTGTGCCACGTGAACGTGAATAGCGATATGCCGCTCTTCGTGTTGAAGACGACGAGGCGCTGGGTCTTGAACGGGAGGGTATAGCACAGCTGGTCATGCTTCGCGAAGATTATGGCATGCATGAGCGCGCCGACGGCTTGGAACATCCGGTCGATCGACTGGATTACTTTTGAAAGACCGCCGATGTACTTGTTCGCCACGATGTACATGATGGAAACGAAGAAGGCGCCGATGACATTGATCAACGCGGGGTGCTTCAACGACCTTGGCACGTTTCGGTAGATCACGATACAAAAATAGAACCACGCAATGCCGACCGCCAGACCGAAGGTCACCACGACGAGGATCGGTGCCACGACGAGTTCAGTCGACTTGAAAGTCACGATGAAGAGCATGGCATCCGCGCCGAGCACCAGCATCGCGATGGAGAACTTGCGGGGGTCGATCGTATCACGCGAGACCGAGTCAATGAGCGCGAGCATGCCGAGGAAACCAGGGATGAGGCTCAAGTTCTCTAGCAAGTTAAAAAACAAGTGCATGTCGCTCGTTTTTTCAAAGAGATACTTTATTGCATAGAAAGCTGCCTCGAGCATGAAGCCGAACCATGCAATAGCCATGTACATGCTTGAACGATATTTCTTTTTCAAGAAATTGCGGAGGATGAACACGAAACCTGCCAATTGCAGCGCAGCGGATAAGCCTCCGAACGAAACTCGCATGGGATCTATTTCAAGCAACATCAATTCCACCAGGCAAGGATACACCCATGATCATTAGTGGCAATCGTAATCGCGTATCATCGAATGATATAGCTTCCATAATCCTCCTTATAAGCACGCATCCCGGATCTAACCACCGAAAAACCGCTTCGTAAGGACTAAGTGATTTGATCAGTCTAAAATAAGGCGTTAGTACTAAATATTCCTTGATTTTTCGCGGGATCACAAGGTTACACCACCCGGTTAACGGCGGGTAATGTTCCGATCCCTTCAATGATCACGTGTCATGATCGGGCTACATTGCTGCTGCATGGGATGAGAAAAGGAAGGATGAATGCTTGGCATCGACATGTAGCACTACCACACGCGGGCACGATGCCAACCATCCCGGCAGCGTGGCAAGT
>JAUQYZ010000246.1 GCA_030587475.1 Candidatus Sigynarchaeum calidifontis | reverse complement strand
TCAAGAAACAGCTGATGACGGCTATTAAATCGCCTGCATTCGAAGCATTTAGGTCGCATGTTACGAAATTTCTCATCGGGATTTCAACGCCACAATATACGTCGGTTGACTTGCTTTTCCCGGGCTTATTTGCCGCGCTGCAGACATCCTTCTCGTATATTGACCCGGATGCCCGGCTCGGCTACTGCGCCGCAAAGAAGCAGGTCTTCCTCGGCTACCGCGTGCAGCTACTAATCGACGACAAAAAAAGGTACCCATAAAGGTCGAGACGTATCCGGCGAACACGCACGATTCCATCACGCTCATCCCACTGGTTGATGAACTTAAGGCAGAACATCCAGGCGTGCAAGTTGACAATATCAACGCGGACAACGGGTACCAAAGCCCAGAAAATGGCAAGGCACTCGCGGACCGGGATATCAACAACAGCATCGCGCAGAGAAAGTCGAGTCCCGTTAAAATTCCCAAGAAACGACGCAACCAGCGGAAGTGTATCGAAGGCATAATCGGGATCGGCGAACAACATCTCGGCTTGGAGCAAACTCGCGTCCGGGGTCTTGAAAACGTGAAAAAAGACACGCTGTTAAAAGCAATCTCGATGTTGTTCCTTGCAGTCGTGTCGGCCGAGACGGGGATGGACGACATGTATTTGAGGCCGACATATTTCTTTGGGTGAGAAGTTTAAAGAGAACGAGGTGTGAATTATTAGTTAGACAGACTCCTTAATTTTATTTTTGATAACACAAGGCCGAGAGGAGATCCTTGCTTGGTAAAATGAACGTAAGCTTGGGTATCGTGCTTGCTCGTGAACTGGAGCATCATGGCGCCGCCCTTGAGCGCTTCGCTCGGTTCCTCGATGGGATCTGGTGGGCACGTGGTTATAAGAGTTCCCCTCTGATTCCACGAAATTCCGACATGAAACTCGGCGAATTGTCTTAAGCACGATGCAATGATGGACGAACGGTGCGACGAAAAACGCCACGGCGGGTTACCATGTTGATCGAAGAGATCTTCGGGCTCACGACCCGGCTGTCGTGCACTGTCCAGCAGCGGTCGCAGCTAGACCAGATTGGGACCATCACGAGGGACTACATCGAGCGGGTTGCCGACGAGGACGAGACGATCCGGACCCACGTCGCCAGGGAGGTCAATCGTCGACCGTGTCTTTTTCGACGTGTGAAACTTGCTCGTAATACCCGCTCTCCATGCCGATCTCGCTGGCGTTGCAGTTCCGAACCTGGCATGATCCCAACTAGCCTTACAAGTCCATTTTCTTGGAGATGGACGATGGCGAGTTCTTGCTCACCCCCGAGAACCGGCATCTCTTCATCAACCGGCGATGGACGGACACGGGCTCTACGCTCTTTCCATATACAAGTAAAGCGTTTAAATCGAAATATTAGTCATTTGAAAGGTGATCACAATAATGCCACAGTTTTTGCAGATTTCATTAGGAGATTTAACCGTCTATGGAATTACCATATTTCTGGTAATAATCTTCATCATCATCGTCCTATCGTACGTCGGCGCCTCAATACGCGTGTTCAAAGAATACGAGAGAGGCGTGATATTCAGATTGGGAAGGTTTGCTGGGGTCAAGGGCCCGGGACTATTCTGGATCATCCCGAAGATCGACAAGGTTGTGAAGGTTGACCTCCGTTTAATCAATTATGACGCACGAACCATCAAAGTCATAACCAAGGACAATGTACGGTGCGATGTAGACTCATTCGTTTATTATAGGGTCGTGGATCCAAAAAAGGCTATTTTAGAGGTCAATGACTACATCGGCGCGACGCAAAACCTAGCAAAAACCGTTCTGCGCGATATTTTCGGAAACGCGGAGCTGGACGAAATATTGACGAACACGAGCGAGCGAACCTGTCCTTGCCACGGGTCGTAGCGGAGGCGGCAGCGACGTCCTACAAGAAGATCCAGAGGCTCAACGCGCTCCGCGGTCATTCCATCAGCGGTTTTATCGGTGCATGCGTGTACCTTGCTTGCCGCACGAGCAAGATCCCGTTATCGGTGAGCGAAGTCTACAAGGAAATGCCCCGAGATGGTAGCGGTAGAGATTTACGCGAGTGCCATCGGTATTTCAGCAGAATCGCAGTGCATTGCCGAGAGATCACTCGCCACGTTTGAGCATGGCAGGAACGTCACGGGCAAGGATCCCCGGGGCTTCATTGCCGCAGCCATCTACCTGGCGTCCAAGCAGACGGGGGAAAACAAGCCAAAAAAGCACGTCGCCATCGCTTGCGGCATCACGGAGGTCACGCTTCGCTCCCGCATCAAGGATTTCCAGGATTACCTCCCGCGGAGAGGATAAGGTCACCGAAAAGTACAATGGGAAAAAGGCGGGCTGGGCGCCATCCGATGGAATTCTTGACAAATAGCTGGTTTTTCTTTAAAATCGCCCGGCTGTGAACGCCAATACCATAGACAATCATCCTTCGAGCGCAACCACGGGAACCTCATGCGTGCCGGACCAGGTCGCAGTGACCACGGCGCATCGCGTCTAACGTGGATTCCATGTCGGTGTGCGGAGACATGATTCCATACCTTCAACGCGTGTTCCTTGCCAAGGATCGACGCCGTTTCAGCACCACGAACACGACGACGACGACCCCGGCCGCGGCAATGATAAGCGCCGTTGCCCAAGGTGGAAACCCGCGCCCATCCTCGGACCACCACGCGAAATCTCCATTAACAGCGATGATCGGGTCGATGAACACCCGCGTGGTATTGGCAGAGCAATTTGGAACCACGTGGTTGAAAAAGATAACTGTATAACCCCCCGGATTGATGGATGACGAGGCATTTTCATCGAACCACGCGGTATTTTCTCGTCTTTTTGCGTTCCGCTCGAACTGCATCGACGTGCATTGATGTCCATCAACAACCCAATTCACGCTGCTCGCGTTATAAGAAGCTGGAACGATCCAATCTCTACCGCTACCATCTCGGTTCCTGGACGCGATTACATTTGTTCGATACATGATGCCGATGAAAATATGTTGATCAGGGGCAAACGGGGCTAACACGCCACTATTATTCCAATAGGGAATGAAATTTGTCAAGTCAAGGCAGATTGAAAGTTTTATAAGAGCTTCGTCTTCTTTGCCTGTTATTCTATGAGAAATGATTAACGTGACGTTATTCGAATTACCTTCGACATCGGGCAACCCGATCTCTTCGAAGGTAATGTTGAAGGATAATTGCGGATAGATTCCTGAATAGGACTCGTTTATTTCGGATATTCGAAACGATTTCACGTTCGTCCAACAAGTCGAACTCGCATTGCGCGTGGAATTTCCCCAGATTATGCCATCAATCCATAGTTGGTAAAAACCCAGCACGTATTGGGTCCAGCTATCGTCTGAAAACTGGAAAGTGGAATCCCAGAAGATGTTCTGTCCCGTCAAGTTCCTGGCTCCGAAGGTCATCATTGAATCCTGCGAAAATCTAATTGCAATCGTCTCACAAGGGGAGTCTGCACAAGGCGCATTTGGATCACCGAGGTGATATACAGAATAAGGAAGCATTGGAAGCGATTCTTGTCCTAAAACCGGCGTACCAAGGAACAAACTGGCCAGGATCGTGCTGATGAAGATTGAAATGAAGGTATCATTGGCGAGAACTCCTTTCATGGACAAACCATTTTCATTGCATGGCTAGATTTTAAAAAGATTTTCTGGAGGCCCATCTACAACGGGAAATCGAATACGTCTTGATTTTCTTGAGCCTAATGCCAGCAACGGGCAAGGCGACGAGCGATGCCCGTTCTATCGAGTGAAAGGATCTCGTATGAATGCCGTCAAGAAAGCCGTGCGCGGGCACTCCCCGATTTACCATGTAGACCGCTTTGGCTATTCCCATTTCCCATCTGGCTGCCAAGATGTCTTATTTCGCCGAGATAGATGCGTGCCACTATCCCGTGGAAATGTATATAATGCCTTTTCTGCAAATTATGAAGAGGACAAGGATACAGCATCATCCAGTTCACGTTCTATTCATTAGTTAGTGAAAATCATGAAAGAACCGATATTCCGCCGGATCAAGAAAGAAGAATTGCATGATCTACTCGCCCTCTACAAGCATCTTCATGCCACTGACGATCCACTGCCTTCGCGCGAGCAGCTCGCGGCGATCTGGGATTCGATCATGGAGAATCCTTCCAACAACTATTTCGTCATCGAGGTGGATGGCAAGCTGGTTTCATCTTGCGTGCTCACGATCATCCCCAATCTCACCCGCGGTGCCCGCCCGTATGGCCTCGTCGAAAACGTCGTGACGCACGCGAGCTATCGAAAGCGCGGGCTTGCTAACATGCTGCTTAAACGGGCCCTCCAGTTCGCCTGGGATCAGCGATGTTATAAAGTCTTGTTACTCACTGGCCACAAGGACGAAGAGACTCTCCGCTTTTACGAGGGGGCGAGCTTCAAACCATGCATCAAGACAGGATTCATCGCTTCACCCCCGTCTTGACAATACGAAGTCGTGGCTCCGACTCCGTTCCGTCCAATGAAGAAGCCTTGATGGAAACGCCGTCCGCACGCGATCGTGTACCGGGGCTCTCGACATGGACGCCAGGCATGGTTTTAAGCATGGCACCGAGGCCTAGCAAGAAGGGATGGGGGGTGCCGCGGCCGAAAAAAAGGGGTTGGAATTTCGGGGGGGGAAATGTACATTTCTACGAGGATCGTTCGGTAAAAGCGGGCCGGGCACCGCCCGCGCGTGCTCTCTTGTCGCTCGGTTCCTCTACGAGATCCGTCGGGAACGAGGATATAAGGATTTCCACGGGAAAAGCCTTCACGCTCGCGCATGCGGTGGGAGGGTCGCATTCCGCCGGTCGAGCCTCGAAAAGCCTCTATCTTGCTCTCGTAGCTTTGCCGAGGCCGGAGGCGTCGGTTGGGCCGCGACAAGAGGTAGGTTTTCGCCTAAGAGGATGTGCCAAGACGATTCGTTCGGACGGGTTCTTGGGACACCACGGCGAATCAAAATCGGTATGGCAATCAATGCCTAAAGAGGATAGTATTGCGTGAAGCGTGGATAATTGGGTTTTAAAAAAGGAAAAGGAGGAAATTCAGATTCCATTATCATGAATGCAAGACTCATGATCGTCTCGGTTTATTGCACGATAACATTTAAATACAAGACTGGGGAAGAAAACTTTGCCAAGATAATATTTCCATGGCATGTTATCGCCGGCATCATTTTTCTTATTGGGAAAAAAGAGGTCGAAATAAAGATGAGAATGAAAGCATCTTGTTTTGTTGTTACTGCGTTATGGATCATCTTTCTTGGTTCCATGCTACCCGTAATATCGGCCGCGGTTACAACTAATTTCACGTTTGCGCTCCAGAAAGGCGATTACGCGATATGGAAGAGGACCTTGAACCAGACGACATCATCGGTCGGGCCTCCATTCACCTCGATAACCACCACGTACGAAAAAAGGGTGGTGAAGGGTAATGACGTGATAAGCAGCGGGAACGAGTGCGATTTCACCGTGGATGTCTATGAAAATAACACCGCGAATCCGATTATGACAGATCAATCCCATTGGACGTTGAACCGCACGGAACATAGCATCTTGAATAAAACCGTTGAAGGCATCATGAATGCAACCCCGATATATCCGATGGACGTCGGCTTGGACGAGATATACTCGAACGAACTCGTAGAAGTCTTAGTTAAAACAATGGCAGCCATCCCCTTCTTGCAGAATTCATCTTCCATGACCGTCTACGTCTTGAAAAACGATACAAGCAATAGCACCTGTGCTACTGCCACTTCTGGGAGCCTCAACTTCACGTATGACCTGTCCTATAAGTTCAACATGTCGATGGCCCCTACCATGTTCTATGTTAGCAATATGACCATGTTCATGGAAGAGAATGCTACGATTAACGAGAATCACCTGGTCGATCACGATTCAATGTTCATGAACATGACCACGCTGATGTACATGGAATCGAATCCAGGAAATCCCTTGTCGAATATGACGATGGTGATGGATGGTATGTATGATTTGCAATACACGCACATCCAAACAGGTGGAGGATTGGATCCCATGATCACGGCCATCGTGGTTGTATCTTGCATCGCCGGGATAGTCATCGTCGCCGTCGCCGTCGCCGTAAAACAGCGGCGGCGTACCAGGATATAGAACTTTCTTCTACCTTCTTTCATTTTCTTGCACATGGGCGGCTCGGGCAGCGCCAGGTCCTCCGGGCGCGAGATCTGGTAGTAACATGTCGTGCCCGACGCACGACATAAGAGTATAATATAAATGAATCATTAACTCCAAATCCAATCTCAGTCGCGTTCTATGTGGTTTTTGGCCTTTGTTGCGGGCATATATGGGGCATCTATGTATTATCGTTCACGTATTTCTCAATAGCACCGAAAAGTTCAAAACCCGAGGCGTCAACATGTATCCATCATGATCGAATACACCCTTAACGAGACAACAACGATAAAAACACGATATCCAGAAGAGCTAGACTTCCTATGTCCAATTTGTGGCTATCCTGTCCATTTTTGCTTTTCAAGGCCAGAGCATAATTACCACGACGTGGATCG
>JAUQYZ010000180.1 GCA_030587475.1 Candidatus Sigynarchaeum calidifontis | reverse complement strand
GATCGTATCGGGCAGATATTCTAAAGAATTATCACGTAACTCAAGCCATTCGAGGTTCTGTAAATTAGCGATGTTATCAGGAATGTTCTCTATGCCACAATTATTCAGATCCAGCCGTCGCAGCGCTGAAAGGGAAGAAAAGATGTCTGATAAATTCAGATTTTGACGAACTGAATCGACGAACCGGGTAACTGCATCCTTTTTAGTGGTTGCGAATATCTTATTATCGCTGATGTCAAATTCTTTCAAGGAATGCAAATTTTGAAGGGTTTTCGGAAGTGAAGTTAATTTATTCTTAGCTAGATTCAAGTATTCCAAACCATGTAATGACCCTATTGTTTCAGGGAGCGATTCTAGATCATTCATTCCTAAATCGAGAGATTTCAAAGATTTCAAATTACCTATTGATGGGGGAAGCACTTTAATCTTATTTTGTTTCATAATTAACGATTCGAGTGAACCAAGGTCATCTATGGTGTCGTTAAGGGTGATTAACTGGTTATTAGAAGCATCCAACTTTGCTAATTTTCCCAGTTTCAGTGCTGAATCTGGTATCTTTGTTAAATTCATATTTTTCAAATTCAACGAATAAACATATCCATTCAAGCAAGTATAATTGGGGGATTCGGTGTCGTCGCCGTTATCGAATGAAATTGCTTTCTTAAGTTCAATTTCCAACAAGACTAAGGTCTCAGCCTCGGACTTTATGAGTCCTTGTTGTAAATAGGATTCAATTTTCTCTGCTAATGATCGCTGGAATAACCAATTGGTCTTGTCGAGAAGAGTGGGGATCAATGCTGCCTTCGGTAGAATTTCGATCCTTGTTCCAGTTACATTTTTTATATCGCGCGCCTTGAGGTGTTGACTGGGGATTATTCGATCGATAAGCATTACCGGTTTAATCGCTCTTTTCCATATCAAGATGATTAAAATGCCGACAACGACCAAAGCAGCGATGAAAAAATACTGTAATATTATATTAAGAAGAGCAGATCCCACGTCAATATTTTGCGTCGAGAATAGGAATGATATAATGCCAAAAATACTCGCCATAATGGCATAGCTAGAAGGAATGCGATGATCCATGTCGACCTTCAATCTTCCCAATTTCAGCGAATAGAGTTTTTCTTGAATGTCTCCTTCTGTCTCTAATACTCCGACGAATTCTCCGCCTTGAAAAAGTTGAAATTGAATTATATATTCTCCCGTCGCTATCGGAGTAAATACAAAATCAACAATCTGATTATCATCGAGTTCTATGGTACAATGATTTGGAACAGCCACAGCTTTTGAACAAGATGGTATTATAGTGAGGTTTTGATTTTTCTCGAGTTTGACTTTGAAGGAATCCAAAGATGTCTCCCTTCTTGTCAGAATTTGGATGGCTCCTCGATATACATAAATGCGAAAACGGTAGTTCGTTTTTAAAGCCATCCTATTCCAAGATTCGATCGTGAAGGATTGTTGCTCGTCACGACGTCCCTTCATCTCATTCTACCCCCGGCTTGGGTAGCCATCACGGTAATAACGTCTTTCCTTGGATGCACGCCGATTCTCCCGAACGTGATGTTGTCTGGAAGGACTTTTCCGTTGAAAATGAATTGGATCTGTAAAATTGGATTCAACTTGTATGCCTTCTGAATAACCTTCTTCAGTTCAGCAACCGTTGAACTAACGTTAATATCAATCATCATTATCGCTTGGTCTGGAGGAACACCAGTGAGCCTGAACCTGAATTGCGTTGTTCCTCTCCCTATTAAAGCCAGACTCGAACGTGGCGTATAAACGGCCATTTTGCTCTCTCTTAAATAATTGAAATCTCCTACTTTGTTGATGTTATCCGGCTTCTCTAAGACGATCTCGGCAGGGAATCTCTTTCCCAAATACTCGGTGAGTCTTTTGGACGTATCAATAATGCCTAACTTATCGTCCATTATATTATATTCGTCTATGTTGATCTGGGGAAATTCTTTTTTGATTACGCGCTTTAACTCATCTAACGATTCGATTTCTTGCTCACATTCTATTATTTTCTGATATCTACCGATTTTTAGGAGAAGCGAAATCATTATTGAGCCTTTAGTCACTCTTCGATAATTCTCTTATTCTTTCGACATTATTTAATATCGTTCCTTGCGATATCGCCTCTAACGGTTCCTTATCTAGGTGCTCTTCAAGGGGCATTCGATATTCAAGTGGCTGCGATATATTATGGTCATAATCCAGAAGCACCCCATCCGAATTTATATGTTCCTTGGTGGTATGAACTAACTAATGTCGATCTTGGCCCCGATGGCGTTTTTGTATTTAACATGGAAGAAACCGAGGGAACAACGACGTGGGCTGGTTCGTACGATGAAGGAACAGGAACGCTCATTGTCCACGGGCATCAAGTTGCGGATTGGAACATGGCTGATTGGTTGTATACAAACACGCACAACGGGCATATCACTGCATTCACATCCCAAGTAAATGTTGACGGGGATCTCGAGTTTTCGTTTACCATGGACGGGACAGCACATACCGGTATCGTCACTGCGGACCACTTGGTTCATGTTGATGGGGTCGCATATGGTACGATGTGGGTTTATATGTCTACGAGCTCGCCAATAAGATACACCGGTACCGCGTGTACAAGCTCTTCAAGCACGTCCCGTACCCGTTCATCGCCGGCTTCTCGCACTTGCTCGCGCGGGTGTTTTTCGGCACGTCCAAGAAGCTCGTCAGCCGCATACGGGGCAGCGTGAAGGCCATCGCCGGCAAGGATTACCCGCCCGGCTTCGTCCGGAAGGTCGCCGACGCCAACTTGAAGAACATGGGCAACCTGATGCTCGACCTCATGCTGAAGGCGCCGAACGTCGACGAGACGAACTACATGCGGCTCATCACGTTCGATGGCCTCGAGCATCTTGAGCGGGCGCTCGCCCTCGGCAAGGGCGTGCTCGTGCCGTCGGTGCACGTCGGGGAATTCTTCCATTGCCTCGGGGCATTGCTCTTGAAGGGATACGAGATAGCCGGGGTCGGGAACATGAAGAACCGCCTCGTTTTCGAGGCCGTGGCGGGTTTCCCGCAGTACCGAAAGCTCCGCGTGGTGGCGCGGGACAGCTACGAGAAGATCCACGCGAGCCTCGTGCAGCACTTGAAGAAGAACCGCATCGTGTTCTTGATGCATGACATCCCGAGGGCACAAAATCTACGCACCCCGTTCATTCACGGCGAAAAAAACTATCTCGTCCCGACGCCGCAAGGCATCGTGGCGCTCCAGCGGGAAACCGGCGCGCCCATCGTCCCGGTCGTGGCGATCCCGGATGGCAGCTTCACGAGCTCGGTCGTGAAGGTGCTGGATCCATCGGCCATCCAAGCGGCCATCGACGCGCACGAGAGCGACCCGCCGGAAGCCTTCCATGGGCACGTCAGCACGGCGATCAACAAGGAACTCTTCCCGTACATCCTCCGGTATCCCCATTGCCACGAGGAGTTGACGGGCATCGGGAGTTTTCTCCTCGACCTCGCGGTCAAGTTCCCCCGCGGCGCGGGCCTCGGCGACGTGATCGGGATCATCGAGAAGAACGTGGAGACCTTGATCCGTGGCAGTTTCGAGCCCGGGCGGGCGGACGCGCTGCTCCTGGAGTGGCTTGCTGCTGGCTAGCAACACGGCCGGGAGGCCATCGAGCGTGGTGGCGGCTCCGGGTTCACCCTCCCCAACAAGGCACGCATCAAGATCGGCGGAATGGTCACTAGCGAGCAGATATCGAGGATATTCGGTGCGCTGGCTGCTGTGCTCCGTAGAACGGAAATGCCGGAATTGGGACGATATTATTTGGCGAGGCGGGAGGAAATTCCCCGTTTTTTCGCTCCTGTCATGAACGGGTAGGTAAAGACATGGAAAAAAAAGCGGGCCATCAATCCTCGTTGGCCATGACTTTCACGAGAGCCTCGAGCGCGTCTTTCAGCTTGAAGGTGGTGATCGCTTTGGCGACATCGATGTACAATTTCTTTTTGTCTTTGTCAATTTTCTTGAGGAATTTCAAGAACTGGCTCATGACATCGGAATTTTTGTTGATGTATACCAGGTTGTTATTCGGATTGCAACCGAGGAAAATGGTTCCCGGGTGACCGTTCACGCCTATGTAGGCTAGCCTGCTGCTTTCCATGCCCGCCGGCACGTCCTTCTCGGTTTCGACCATGTCGCTAGAGAGGGGCATTATCCTGGTGGAACAATTCCCGATCTTTATGAGGTAATCGTTGCAGATGCCGAGCACGCGATTGAACTCGTCCGTCATTTGCTGATGGACGCTACGATACGAGATGAAAGCCACATTTCCCTCCTTTTTCGCCTCGAGGAAGAACGGGATGTGATCCGTCTTCTTCGTGTAGAGCTTTATCTTGTCGACATCGACGAAGGACGTGACGAAATCATAGTCGTCCACCATGAAGTAGATCTTCTTGATCTCCCCCTTGCGGCAGCGTTCGCTGATATCCTTCAAGGACAATTCCCGTTTTTGCTGCTCGTAAAAGACTTTAAGGTACACTATCGTGCCGAAAAGCTTTAACGCGTATTCAGCGTCGCTCTTGCGGCGTTTATCACGCGCCCACTCCTCGTAGTTTTTCAAGATGTTGGCTGATTTGTCGTTGCTGACGTCGATGACCGGCTTCTTGACGGTCTCGTCGATGCGCTTGGTACAAGCGTTGACCACGATGGAATGGACGAGGTCCTTCAGCTTCAAGAAGACCTTGTCTTGCTCGATGAATGCTTCCCTGGTTCGTGCTAGGACGTCCGTGTACTGGTCAGACACGATGTTGATGAACCCATTAATCGAATGCAAGAAATCCGGTAAAAGTTTTTGGTAATTTGATTGGACGAGAACGCCCTTCACGTAGACCGCGAGCTCACCCCCTTTTTCTGAAATGCTCGTAAAAGAGGGGATTCCTATCTTGTATGCCACGTCTCCCTCCGTGTTCGCCACGACGAGGTCGCAATAGTTCAATTCCGGCTCCTTGAGGACTATCATGCGACCATCCACGTACAAGTCGATATCCTTGGGCAGGTAGAGGAAGTACTTCTGGAGGCTGGCGATGATCCTTCTGGTAGATGCGATCTCGCTCGCGTTGGAGTAGACCCGCTGCTCGACGTGGTTTTCCTCGCCGACTTGGAACTCGTGCTTCAAAAAGATCGAGACCACGGTTCCGCTATTCACGTAGTTCAAGAGTTCCACCTCTGGTGATCCGGCGAAATCCTTCCATTCCTCCTTATACGCCTTGAACGTTTCCTCGCCGTTGATGAACAAGCGAACGAAGCGCACGATGCACGAACGTTCTGACGATTGAAGATGTTCACCATAGCAATCAACCACGTGGCGGATAACTTTTCTCCGCGAGAAGAGCATGATGGTATCAGCAACCCTGAACGCGGAAAACATACCGATGCCGAATTTCCCGATGATACGCGCCTTCAATTCGGCCTGGACATGCGCGGGTAGCGAGGGAAACTCGCAAGAGACTTTCGACACCTTGTTCTCGAACACGTTCAGCACGGTTTCAGTTAAGTTCGCGGGATCGATCCCGATGCCGTTGTCCCGGATGAGTATTTTGTTGGCCTTATCGTCGAAGAAAACGTCGATCCGACCGCGTTGTTCCCTGATTTCCGGATCCTCGGCGGCTAATTGCCGCACGATGATCGCGTCGCTGCCATTTTGGACGAGCTCGCGCAAGAAAACGTCGTATTCGGACGAGTAGACGTGCTCTTGTGTAGATCTCATGGCCGCGTTGGTATTGACCCTGATAGCTACTTCGGTTGTCAAGTTGATTCCCGTGGAAGTTGGTTGTGATTATTTTTGAATCCCATGCAGCTGCGTGCCTATGAATACATGGGGAACGGGCTGTCGCCGCATATCAATTGTGCGGAGAGACTTCAGTCAAAGCGCATTCCCGCGAAGACGCGGACGAGATGATCCCGGATTCGAAATCGTGCTTCCCTAGCATGTATGCATTCCATGGTGATTAGCTGAGAACCATCGGTCCCGTTATGCTTAAACCGGGTGGCATGGATGTTTCCCCTCGATGCTGCATGATAGATGATAGAAACGAAAAGCTCGGCGCTGGGAAGCCCGAGGCAATCTTAAATGTTAATTACGGCATGAATAGCGTTAACAAAGAGGGCACGAGCGAAATGAATCATTATCCAGCGCTTAGCAAGACGAAAATTGCGTTTATTTTCATGGATTGCTTGCGGGCTGCATTGCCCCACGTGAAGCCCGTTCCCTTCTTGTACATCCGAAATGACGGGCACGCCGGGGTCTTCGTGGAGCCGTGCAATGGAGAACCACGCATTCCACGCCGCAGCAAGGATGACTACGAGATCACGCTCCTCGATTTCTTGTCTTCCCTTATGTTCTTCAACATACCCGTGCTATTGGAGGGGCCGACTGGCGTGGGAAAAACCTTTTTGCTCTCGCAAATGTTCAATGCTATCTTCGGAACAAGCGGTTATTACTATGTACGGCTCGAGCGTTCGCTCACCGGTCGGTCGATCATGGATCCGTTCCTCGAACGAACGCTGGTCAAGAAGCTCCCGACGACCTCCATTGCCAAGGGCAGATGCAGCCAATACGGCGGCATTTTCATCGACGAGCCTAATAGAGGCGATTCGCAGGACACGTTGCAGATCCTCGACTGCAAGATCTCGCTCTATGGCGACGATGCGGAGCTCGGGCTGCCCATCCCGGGGACTGGCCGGATGAAGCACCCGTTCATCGCTGCCGCGATGAACCCGAACGATGCCAGGTACACGGCCACGGAGGCGGTTGACGGTGCCGTGGAAAACCGGCTCTTGCGCGTCACTTATCCGGCCACGCCGGATATGAAGCACCAGGATATCGAAGCTCCCGTGGACTACCACGAGCAGTTCTGGACGGATTTCCGGCGGCGGACGGGTTTAAAGGGGGATTGGCGCGTTCTCTACCCTGCAGTGACCGACCCAACCTTGCTCAGCACGCGGCTCCCTGATGACGTCTTGGAATTCATCGAACTCACCACGGGCTTTCTGGTGGGTGAAAAATCCTTCGCACAGAATGAGATGGTCGCGTCGCAGCTCGGCTTCCGGTTCAACTTCGCGTTCCGCGACGACGATGACTTCAAGATGGTCAAGGAGGTAAAGAACGCCCTCGGCGATGCCATCTTCTCGAACCGCGACCTCATGAAGCTGGTGAACTTGACGCGGGCAATGGCACTCCTTAGGGCCTACAAGAAACAGCTGGCGGAAGTGGTTATCACAATCGAGGATGCAGCAGTCGCGTTCGTGCTACTCTTGGAAAACAAGAGGCATCACGGTAACATGCGCGCCATGTTAATCGCCGACATCATAAGAGAAGTTACGAGGACCTACCGGCAGATACGCAAGGATTCTTCCTTGATCGATGGATTCGGCCTTCGGGCGGCCATCTTCCAGGCGGCGGTGAATTTCGGGATAGGAAGGGGCATCGCCTGGATGACCAAGGTCATCGACTCGAACATCAAGCGCCTTAACGTTTCATTCACGAGCATTGCGGACGCATCGATGCGGGCGCAAATCATCGCGGACCTGCTATCCGTGCGTGATTTTTGCACCTGGAAGGCTCACGAAATGGATGCGGCCCTGAAGCTTCCGGAGAGCAACGAGGTGTACCACAAGCTGGAGGAAATCTACAACAAGGAAGGTGGGCTTTGGACGTTCGATCACTTGCGGCTAGGGCCTTTCTTCTCTTGATGGATCAAGACGTCATCACCAACAAAAAGAGAAAATGAACATGCAAACAGGAAGAGAAGCAAGCCCCGGACCTATCCCGGTTCGGGTGTTAAGGTGCAAGCGAGGATCCCTAATCGTAAGCGCATCAAAGCCTGCCACGCGAGGCACGGCCGGCGGTCTAGGCATGACACGGGCATGGAATATACGAAAATTACACAAGCGGATAGGCATGGTGAAGGCGGTCCCCCATGGGATGGCAAGGTTCCCCGATCTGCTCGATAAGGCAATCCCTCGATTCCAGAGCGCCATCCAGTCGGAACTACCAAGGCGCGGTGGCACGCTCATCGAAAAACGATGGAGGAGAAGGGATCCGTGGTTATTCTCGACGGATCGGAAGACGATTAAGGTGAGCATCACCAACGATAGGATGCTACGCACTATCTTCAAGAAAGCAGTCGAACCCCACATGGACGGGGAATCCATCCAGCTCGTTGCCGAGGGCACGCTGATGTACCTCCTGACGCACGAGCTCTACCATGGTGTGGAGGCACCGTTTTCGACCGCCGGCCCGGATAGCGATCAGAAGCATATCATAAATGCGATCCGCCAAGGCATCAAGGCAGCCGATCCAGACATGCGACCATTGCAACAGATCAAGCGGGTTCGCTCGATGATCAACTTGATGACCGATTTCATCGTGGATAACCGCATCTTCCTCGACAACGGGCGGATGAAGCTCTTCGACGGGAAGTTCATACCAGTTTTCGACCTGGTGGAGATGTACAACGACCCCCGTGCTTCTATCCTTCGGTCGTGGCGCCCGCTGAACCCGCCTATAAAAATGATGAGCCAATTCACGGTCAGCAGGTACATCTACGCCGTGCTCTACGGCAACCAGGCCGTCAAGGATCTCTTCGAGGGCATCATCGGCCCGGCTGGCGTCAACCTCGCCAAGCAAGCGTTGGAATCCTTGATCGGCGCGAAGATCGCCTTGAACGTGATGATGGAGGACAACCAGCAAGAGCTAGCGCAGCGCATACGTGCGGTATTTAGCGGCCAAGGTCGATACGGCGGCGTCAAGCGGCTTTCGGAGGCGCTCGCCTTGCTCCCGGATGATGGTGTCCCGCCGGGCCGCGGTGACACGCCACCACCGAGTGAGCGCGGAATACTGGAAGAGTTTCTCGATGAAGGCACCGATCCAGAATGGCTCGAGTTCCTGGAGGATCTTGCAGCAGACCTCCAAGATGAATCAGAAACAAGTTCATCCAGGGGGCACGCGGATGGAGCTCTGTCGCCGATGGGGGAACTCGACCTGATAACGCGTCATGAATTCTACAAGAGAAATCACGGGGTCATCCGATTGAGCGGTGAACAAGTATCCGGAAAAACCGTGCCCATCAACGTGAATCGAGAGCGCTGGTACATAAAAAAGAAGCAGATCATCGGCGCGGAAGACTTGTCGCGGCTGAACTTGAACGCGATCGAGCGGTTCGAGCGCAAGACCAAATTGCCGGTGCTCGTGCCTCTCGATGCGGGAAGCTTCTTGCTGACCGAATACGCCCGGAAGGTGTATCCCAGCAAGATGCAAGTCCCGGCGGGTATCCGGATCCCAGACGAGATTTCATTCTATCTCGACTCCTCGGGATCCATGTGCCGGCACAACAAGGAGGATTTCAACGACGGTTCCCGCTGGCACGCCTTGCTGACGGTCTTCTATTCGATCATCGATGCCCTGCTCCAGGCGAGCCAGCTGTCCGGTGCCGAATGCATCATCCGCGTCCATAACTTCGCAACGGAACAGGTCAATTCCCCGAGCATATCCTTGCGAGACTTCTGGGGCGGTAAAGACCTGGATGTCCTCACCACGATTTTCAAGCCAGATAATGGTGGCGATACCAACTTGAACATCGAGATCCCTTCATTGAAAGCCGATGGTAAAAAGCGGGCGTATATAGTCGTCACCGATGGGGACCTCACAGGCGCGAATTCGGCCAAGCGAGAAGGGGCAAAGATGGCCCAGCTAGCTGTAAACCCGGATAACTTGGTGGTATTGTTTGAAATTGAAGGCGAACACGAGCTTGGCGTGGAGATCAAGGATAACCCGCGTATCACGTACATCCCCGTCCAGGACATCAAATCCATTCTCAAGAAGGGCCTCGACCTCTTGCTCTGGGTTTGAGTCCCTTTTTTATCATTCTTCGCGAGCAAGGAACCGAGCGTCCCTTCATCCAATATTAGCTATGAACGGCATCATCAAGCTGATCCTCATGGCAAGAGAATCTAATCCCACGGGGTCGCACGACGCCACCGCCACGTGCGACCGAACCTCGATAAGCGACGCGTACGCGCAGAAGCTGGTACAGGCCAAGAGTTGGATGTTACAAGGCAAGTTTGACACGGCGAGGGCCTGGCTATTGGAAGCTAAGGAGATCGCCGTGCTCAACCACCTCGACAAGGCCCCCTTGCTCGAGCTAGAGGCCAAGATATCGTTGCGGGAGGCCGAGTGTGGAATGAAGTCGTTGATCAATCAAGATCGATGGTCGGAGGCGAGGGCACTGGCCGCTTCCCTTGGAAATGGCTGCTCGCGCATCGACCAAGAGGCGCTGGATCGCCGTATCGCGTGCTGGATGAAGATCATAGACGATGCGGAGCAAGAGAAGCGTCGGCAACCCGCGATCATCAACACGATCCATAGGAAGGGCATATGAAGATACTTCCCAAGGATGCCGTCCGCCACCTGGAATGGGAATGCGCGGAAGAACGGAAGCTCCCGACAAAAGGTAGCAATTATCACGGGTTAGTCTATGCTTCGCGCGGGAACATCTTCTTATACGTCGATGGTATCGATGATATTCTCATCGCGAGCAGGCTATCTCCCGTCTGGGCGCTATGCGTACATGAAGGAATCCTTTATGACGCGGGCGGTTCGCATGCGATCTTTCGGACGATGAATAATTGCCGCGTCGCGACGCGAGATGGCATCGTGTATGCGCTATGTTCCCACGAGGGCAAGCTCATCGACGGGGGCAATTACAAGGAGATTCGAGACACATTTTCTGGAAAGGTCATCGCAAGTCGAAACAGGGCCGTGAGGGCACTCTGCTCACATAACGGGACGCTCTATGACGCGGCAGGAAGCGGGAACATCTACAAGACGGCTAACAATGAACTCATCGCGTGCCGGCCGTCGGGTGTTCACGCGCTTTGCTCGCATCTCGACAAGCTGTACGATGCAGGAAGTGACCGCGTCATCTACGACACGGTACGCCATACGGCTGTTGCAGAGCGTCAACACACGATCTCGGCTCTCTGTTCGCACGGAGGGAAGCTCTACGATGCCGGTTATGGAAATAGCATCTATGACACCATCAAGGGCCAGAAGATCCTGAGAAGGGGAACCATCATATCTGCCCTGTGTGGCCTTCACATTGACGCGATCAAGAGCATAACGGGGGTGAAATCGTGAAGATAATTCCCCCGGCATCGATCAAGCACCTCGCGTGGAAAAGCGAGCTCGTCTCTTACAATGGCCTTTTTCACGGGAAAACGTTGGAGGGATCCGATTTCAGCGCAATGGTTGATCTCGAGCAATCCCTTGGCATCACCATCAAGAATCGAGTGACCGTGGACGCCAACGACATTGGCTTTGTCGAGGAGAGAGGCAAGGTCATCAGCTTGGTTCTTATTAACCAGGACCTCTCAAGATTGCCTCCTTCAGTCGCCAACCTGTCATCGTTGCGTCGTCTGTGGGCGGGTTATAACGAGATCAAGGCGGTGCCCGCTGAGATCGGGAACCTTAGAAGTCTGATCAGCCTCAACTTGCAAAACAACCCCTTGATCAGCCTTCCTCGGTCGATCGGCAACTTGCAGAGCCTCCGATCGTTCAATGCAAGTTCTTGCGAACTCGTCCAGCTTCCCGAAGAACTGGGGCCAACTACTACGCGATAAAGCGGACGATCCGGGACGTGGGGATCTACAAGAAGTAAGGCCAACTACTACGCGATAAAGCGGGCGATCCGGGACGTGGGGATCTACAAGAAGTAAGGTTTTCCTTGGTATGATCGAAGGACATATTAAGTATCACCACCATTATACTTATGATGATTATCGAAAGACCAGACGAAGTATCAAGGGTCGAAGGCACCAAAAAGTGGATGCTGGTATATGGACGACGTAAAACGGGAAAATCCTTTCTCGTTACTAACTTCATCCATTATGATGATTATTTTTTTGTCAAGACCAACAAATCAATAATCACGAACCGAAATTACACGGTTTCTTTTGATACATTTGTCGAATTATTGAAACGTTCTCTAGACGAGAGCAAGACTGTCGTTGTCGACGAGTTTCAAAGGCTAGGTCCCGATTTTTTCGATTTCCTGCACTCGAGCAAGAAGCAAGGGCGGTTGATCCTGATCTCTTCAACGCTCTACTTGTCGACGAAATTTTTTTCGTCGAAATCACCCTTGCTTGGTCTCCTCGCCGAAATTCCCATAGGACTTATAAAAATCGAGGATGCACTTCGGGCGATTTCCCAGTTCTCCTTGCCTAAGAAAGAACGGCTAGAGGCAGCTATCTTGCTTTCTGAGCCGATTGTAATCGATTATTTTGACGAGACACGGCCGCCACGGGATTTGCTCGCGAACATGCTTTCAAGCTCCATGAAGACCATTCCCGCTTTGATCGGCGAGATCTTTTTCGAGGAGGAACGTGCTTTATCTGCGATCTACGAGGGGATCTTGCGCGGCATCGCCACGGGGAACGTCGGCTCTGGGGAGCTGTCCAGCTACCTGTTTTCCAAGAAATTGACGGCAAAGGACGATCCGAGCATCATCCAGCAATACCTGGTAAACCTCGTGCAAGTCGGGATCCTCAGGCGCATTGAAATATTTAACAAGAAACGATTCATCTACAAGCACACCTCGCCGTTGTCGCGGATTTTTTATTATGCAGATGAAAAATATAACGTGTCGGAGCGAAAATTATTGCCTGCCGAGATCGTGCCCATCATCGACGAAATCATGCCAAAACTCGTGGAGGACCTCGTGCGCGAGGCGGTCGCGAGGAAACACGGTTTGCGCGAGAGCATTGTTACAGCGAGCGATCACGACGTGGATGCCTTGCTTCTGAAATTCAAGAAGCCAGAAATAGCGATCGAAGTAAAATGGGGTATCATCCATGCTCCTGACGTGAAGCGGAGCGAAGAGATCCTGGGCAGGGTGGAAGCCACGCGCAAAATACTTTTCGTGCCAGACAAGAAAGGTTTGAAATCGACGCTGGAAATCTGGGACGTGGATGATCTCGCGTAATTACTTCGGGCTCTGCGGGGGATCCGGGACGCAGGGTGCTTCACGGGGTAGTGAATATCAGCAGAAGGATTATTGGAACATATTAAATGCTACATTATTTCACTTCTTTTTGCAAAAAAAAATGCAGGGGCGGGGATTATCGTGAAAAATTTTTGCAATTCTTCAATTCGAACCCCGGTACGCCTGCGCGACGGGATGTTTTATCTGCCGACCCTATTTTCGGAGATCTTGAGTCCCGCGTCGTTGGTATGCACGTCGGACATGCAATTGGCCGTCTTGACTACCCCTGCACTGCGATTTTGTCCCATTTTTATGGCAAGGACAAAAAAACGGGCATAGAGGGATTTGAACCCTCGACCAACAGGTTAAGAGCCTGCCGCTCTACCTGGCTGAGCCATATGCCCGCGAGTTGTCGTTTCGTGCACCAGGCTCGCAGCCGCGCCCAGATCGGTGAAGGGCGTGCCGGTTTGCCGGCCGCTGCAAGAACTAGCTCGCACTCGGATGCGTGCAAGAATGCCTCGGTGATTTTAAACTTGTCGTGATGACGTAACGCAACATTTTTCATGGATCCCGCCCGCGCGGCGAACGGCGGGGCTCCCGTGGCGGTCGGGCGGCCGTGCAGCGCGAGCGGCCAGCAAGGCGTTAAACCTTATAATTTTGCGAACCTTCTACTTCTCGTTGGTTTGCGGGGAAATCGCTAAACCGGCCGATTCTACTCGCATCCCACCACGAAAATCGAGGCACAGGTAACGAAGCGGTTAACGTGCCTGACTTGAGATCAGGTGTCCATACGGATTCGAGGGTTCAAATCCCTCCCTGTGCGTTTTATTCTCTTTTTCAACAAGAGATAACACGTATACATACTTGACTAGGCAATAAACCCAACTTATCTACCAATCGCATTCGGAGGCGTTGGAGAACATGATTCTTGTCAAATCTTTTTTGCAATCCCTCAAACCAATCATCTCCTCCATATCCGGAACTTGATCCCCTCCCTGAATGAAAATCAGATCGCGCGATAATAAAAAATGTTCGATCAGTATCGACTCTTTCAGGTTCAATCTCTATATTATTGTAAAATATCTCAAAAAACTGTGTGAGGTCCGGACTCTTCTCTCCATTTCTATTCTCAAAAAACGGAAAACTCCCCCTCTTTACACTGTACGACACTTTAATGGGCAAACCAAATTCCCGCTGTTTGGCGGTAAATAAAAGGATCTCGTCTATG
>JAUQYZ010000172.1 GCA_030587475.1 Candidatus Sigynarchaeum calidifontis | reverse complement strand
ATTCACATTCGAATGCCTTCGGATCGAGGACCAGGATGTCTGAATCTCTTTTCTCCGAAAGTGCCAATTGCCGGGTTTTTCCAAGTATCTCGTAGGATATCGTCGTTTCGGGCACGAAAGCGAGGTTGGCGGATCGGACGTTGATATTTTTTTTGTTAGGGACGCAGACCTTCGAATATTGATGGTTATTCCTCCCCGTGTAGTGAATAGTCTTCGTATATCTCTTGATCGCATAATCATAGGTAAAATCAATGATATCTATATCATTGATGCGAACTGGAACCTTTTTAACGATCGGGCGGATGATGGAATCGTCACGCTCGACTTGTTCTATTATGCTTTCCAGATCGAACACCTCAGATCCAGCATAATAGGTTCTTCGCGCTTCATCAAGGGATAACTTGTTGGTGGCACTGAGATAGAAAACTGCGTTGTCGCTGATGCGGTGGATGAGGCGGCGAGTCGACGTATAAAAATCCTGGGATATGGAGATCTGGACGAGATAGAAAGGTATAAAACGGGTCTCCCGTCGCGTCAAGGTGAGGACTTCCGCGATCGGATGATCGAATTCGAGGCAGCTTTCCAAGTAACGCGCGACCGACGACTCGATCTCCGTGCAAGATCCCGAATAATAGCTTGCGACTCGTGACGGGTTCTCTTCGCGTACGGAATCAAGGATTTCTCCTCGATCGCTTGTGGGTCTTCGTGACCGCATCGATGACTTCCCTCAAATCATGCTATGGGGTCGTAAGCTCGTAGTGCTTTGATCGAAGCTTACTACGAGGATTTTTATAAGTACAGAATTTAACACGTCCAGCATTACTTGAGCATCACTTGGCGAAAACAAGCATGGCGAGAGTAGGAATGGGAATAGGAAGCCAGGGCTCAACTTCGAGCATAGTAAACGACAACGAGCGTGAAATCGCGGGGGAGCGAAGCTCGACCGTGGCAAGGAAGGTCAAGATATACCAGACGCGAGCTTGAAATCCTCGATGAACGGGGATAATATCGAAACGATTGCTGGATGATTCTGTAGATCAGACGGCTGTGGTTTGAGACCAATCAACTATCTCCGTTCGAGAATAACCTCTCTTTACTAGTATGAATGCAAGCATTTCGAATACCTCCTCCACGTTACTTCCTTCCTTGGCACTTGTCTCGATATATGACAAGTTCAGTTCTTTAGCAAGCTCTTCACCTTCACCCTTACTTACTTCGCGTGCTCCCTCAAGGTCGATCTTATTCCCAACGAGTACGATAGGGATAGGTTTTCTTACTATCTTGAATTCCTCCATCCAGGTCTTCACGTGCTTGAATGTCTCTTTTCGGGTGACGTCGAAAACAAGAATGCCCGCAGAAGTATTATTAAAGTAGCTCTTCCTGGCACGCTTGAAAAGATCCTGGCCGGCGAGATCCCAGATGCTCAATTGGCAAGTCACATCTTCGCCACGCAATTTGTATTCCTTTTTCATAATACCCGCGCCGATAGTGGCCATGTAGTCCTCTGTGAACTTTTGCTCGACGAACCTTTCAACAAGTGTAGTCTTTCCGACGGCTCCATCTCCGGCAAGGACGATCTTGAAGATATAGTCACCTGGTTCGAATTCTATGAGTTTCATCTGTCCTCGTAGGGTATCCGAAATCCGATCGGGATCGGCGACATTCAACAATGGAATTTCAGGATCGACGCTTAAGCTTTCAAGCAGCCGTGAGATCTTGTTCGCACACAAACAAGCATAGGGTAGAATATCGCCTTGAGTAGAGCCGTTGAGCATGACCGAGATGAGGTTGGCGTGGTCGCCTGCTCCAACGAATTGAATACCATATTTACCCGTATCATACAGGAAATGGCCCGGTTTCTGCATTCTTTCTATCACGGGATTTAGAATTTCTTGAATAGTCGAAAACAACCCATCATCCGCTAGAAGTTTTTCGTCTTTCCCTTTAGAAAGGATCTTGTCCCCCTCCGTATCGATGACGAGGAGATAAACGAGATCTGATACCTTATCTAAAAGCGAGCGAAGGATCCGATCTAAAGTCTCGATCTGTGTGGATTCTATAACCTTTTTAGAACGAGCCATTCCCCTCGGTTTATTCATCGTGCTTAAGAAATCTTGAATGTAAAACTCGATCTTCCTCTCATTCTCGTCTGTGATAATCCCTCTAGAATGACCAGCAAATGCATTACGCTGCATATTCAAATATAACAGATATGTCTTCACGTATTCTTTATCGGGGAAATATTCAGAAAAGATCGGCTTGTCTTTTGGTGTTTTCCATAGTTGTGTTATAATCGTCAAGTAATGTGAGAAATCGAGATAATCAAAAGGATCTGGAGAACTGCGCTCACCATATCGAATACTCTTGGCCTTTTCCTTATTGATGGTCTCCTCCACATTCATCTTGACTGTGGCCAGCGCTTCCAAATCTTCATTCGTTATCTTAAGGAGCCAGTTCTTCCCCATCTTTCTAATAACGACTTGCTTGACGAAAGTGCGCAGTTCACGCTCGAAGTGAGCTATTAGATTAGAAATTTTCTCATTTCGAAGCATAATCTCAGACCCGATTTTTCTTACTTGACTCTCGCATGATCATTAACACTATACAAAAAAAGGAGATCGCATTCTCTCGAAAGATCGCTTCATCGCAATCTTTCTTGTTCATACGCTCAGAAGCAAGATCGACGTGGACGAGTGTATAATACCTTGCCAGGTATTATAAACATCGCTGGTTCATCGAGACGGCGTTTCGCGACCTTGATCGCATCAAGCCGACGTGCCACGCGCGCACGGATGGAGCGAAAATCTTTTGCACCATGATGCGCTGCTGGCTCTATAACGAGTGGCAGATCGAGCGTGAACGGAGACGACGGCTACGACGGGTGCCAGCGTCTGTGCAGCATGGCCCCACGTTAACGGAGTTTTGCGACGTTGCGCGTCGCGCGTCGCAAGGGCGATCGAGAAGAGGAGCGGGATAAGGACGCCGCACGGGATCCACGCCGCGGCGATCGCGAAAGCACGAACGCGCGAGGGCGAGGATGGCGAGAATGCTTCGGGCGAGAAATATACTTTCTCGTTGCGCGTGGCGGCGCCCGGCGCGGGCAGGGCGGGGAGCTGGTCGTCGAGGTCGATGTAGTGGGATGCGGATTTCATACGATTGGGGCTTGCATGTTCTTCTTAAACAAAAAGATATGATTATCACGATACCAGATGTGCCGACAATAATCGGCCCAAGTCGTCTCCCAGTTAATTCCATAGCATTTTAATAGCGTTCTGCGGATCAAAAACTATGGCAAAGCGAAAGGCTCCAGCCGGAAACGGGGGAGAGGCACGGATACACTTTGAACTGTTTTATCAGATTCGATCGGCCATCGAGGAAGAGATCGGCGCCGGTCTATCTCCCGTTTGTGTCTCTTGCGAAGCAGAAGTGCCGGTGCTCACGCTATCAGCTGACTTGGTTCTCTATGATAAAGCAAAGCGTCCTGTCGTCGTGATCGAAGCCAAGCGCTTAGCTCGCCCAGATGATCCCAAGTCCATAATCCGGGATATCGACCCTTTTTCGCCGTCGGTCATCAGGCAAGCTGTAACATATGCGGCGAATTTAGGAGCGAGATATTGCGCCACGTACAACGGAAAAAAGCTCCACTTTTTCGAGACATTCAAGGAATTCACCGCGATCACGAGCAGAAAAACGAAGAGTTATAGGATAACCGATCTCAAGAAGTTCTGCAAGACGTTCGTACACGACATCGATAATCTCATCGAAGGCAAGAGCATCTGGGATTTGATACCGGAGGCAGTGGCTTCGCGTTTCGGTGAACTACATTCCAACATGGTCCCGTCCATCGTGAAAGCGTTCAAGAAAGCATTTGAAGACGAGGGGAGGAAAAATGTCATCGAAACCTGGATAAAAAAACAAGGATGGTCCTTTGCGAGTGACAAGGAGATAGCCGGATGCTTCGCCAACTTGTCTAGACAAGCCGCATACTTGCTCATCGATCGCATCCTCTTCTATATCTTGCTAAGCAAGGAGCCGGCTTATTCATCCGACGTGCCACGCTTGATTCTCCCCAAGACCGGCTTAAAGGGATACTTGATGGACCGGTTCGCCATCGTGATAGAAAAGGTCGATTTCGCGGCGATCTACGAGCTGGACCCGGTTTTTGATTCGTTCGACTATTCGGGCATCGAAGAAAATTTGCGAGATTTCGTCGACGAGCTGAACTTGTACGATTTTCCTCGCATCAAGGAGAACCTCGTCGGTATCTTGTACGACAAGGTCATCCCTCCCGAGGAGCGGCACGCCATGGGACAGTATTACACGCCCCCTATCGTATGCGATCTCATTTGCCAGCTCGTGATCAAGAATGCCGACGCGAAGATCATGGATCCCGCGTGTGGGAGCGGCGGCTTCTTGATCTCGGGATATAATCGGCTGAAACAGCTCAAGCATGACGAGAAAAAACCTGCCACCCACAAGCAATTGCTGGACCAGATCTACGGCGTCGAGATAAACCGGTTCCCTGCGCACTTGAGCGCAATCAACTTGTCCCTCCAGGATTTGGGGGACAAGACCGACGAACTCCACATCGAGATAAGCGACTTCTTTGACGTGGAGCCTGGAAGCATCCACTTGACTGGCACCGAAGCAACAGCAGATGGGGACGGGAAGAAAAAAGCGGGGACGGTTCACGAGGCCATCCCCGCGAAGTTGGACGCGATCGTCGGCAATCCCCCCTACATACGCCAGGAAAAGATCGTTGACAAGTCCAAGATCAGGCGCCATCTCGACGACATAGATAAAAAGGCACTTGTATCCGAGTTCGTGGATGAAACGTCAGACATCTACGTGTATTTCTTCACCCACGCGACGCAATGGCTCTCGGACACGGGCAAGCTCGGTTTCATCACGTCTGAACGCTATCTCGACACGAATTATGGCACGGGGCTCATGAAGTTCTTCTTGCGTAACTTTCGTGTAAATGCAGTTATCGGTTTCGAAAAACACATCTTCGAGGACGCGGTCATCGGCACGGTCATCACCATCCTGGAACGTGAAAAGAATCCCGGGAAGCGAAACGAGAATTTCGTGCGCTTTTTGCGCATCAAAAAGAAAATGAACGTGAACGACATAGAAGCTATCTTGGCGGCTCCACGCTCGGAGGAAGTCGAGATTGTCCATAATGACTTCAACCTCGTCGTGAAGCAGCAACAGAATCTTGCGAAGGCGACCAAATGGCGCAAGTACTTGTTCGCCCCGTCCATTTTCTTCGAGTTGGCGAGCACCCCGCATCTCGTCGAACTGAACAAGATAGCCGATATCAAGCGGGGAATTACCAGCGGTGCGAATTGTTTCTTTTACAGGCGCGACGAAGAGTTCACGGAGCTAGAATCGACATTCCCAGGCCTCAAGCGATATTTCAAGCCATTATTGAAAGCCATCGGCCAGAGTGATTGGCTCACGATAAGATCGGCCGACACGGACTGGCACGTGCTCGACGTGCACCCGTTGATACAAGAAATCCAAGAAGAAGCCGACAAGACAAAAGAAGTTATCGAGTACGAGGGAAAATACATCAGCGACACGATCAAGAAAAAGTTGCGGGACAAAGGGCACGCGGTTCTCGTGAAATATATCAGCGCGGCTGAAGCAGGCACGATAGGATATTGCGAGTCCGAACACCCTGACAAGACGCCGACTTGCGCCACGCGCAAGATCTGGTTCGACTTGAGAGAGATCCCCCTTGGGGGAATCGCCTTCCCGAAGGAATATTGGACGAAGTTTATCTGCCCGATCATCGACGGCGGCATTTCCATGGATGCGAGGGTCTATTTCGTGGAAGAGAAGGCTTGGAAATCGATGGATCCGCGTGTCGACAGGCGGAAGGTACTCGCGGCCATCCTCAACTCGGATCTATCTGCCATATTCTATGAGTTCTCCGGTCGCGTTTATGCTGGCCAAGCGCTCGATCGGGCTTCTTGTATGGTCTACGAGGCAAACGCTATGAAGGTGATCGACCCCCGACGACTCGAGACCGATGCATTGCTCGACATCCAGGCCCGCTTCCAGGCAATCTTGGATGCAGAGCGGGATCTCATCCCGCAGAAAACGAAATCCACGTTCTTCGAGGTGGATTCCGCTGCCTCCGAGGAAGAAAAGGGCAACCGGCTGAAATACGTGCAATTGCGACACGCGCTGAATGTCTCGATTCTCAAGGCGATAGGGATGGAGGAAAGGGCCGACGAGATCCAGGCCGCCGTGCAGCGCATCATCGAATCGCGGCGAGTCCGCGGGTGGGCGGATGCGAAAGTGTTGATAGGAGCAGTCCCCGAGCGGATGGGCGAGTTCAAGCTCATTGGAGCAGAGGAAATAGAGGTGACGCCTACAAGCGAGGAGAGCGTAGAAGATGAAGATGAGAAGCCCGCTAGCCGCAAGAAGAAGATGGTGAGCCTGGATTCCTTTACGATAAAACCCCGAAAAGTGACGAGAAAATAATCATTCATTTCAGCGGATGGCAGGATATCTCTTGCGTGATTTATTAAAAATAAGGATAATATGTAAGGAATGTGGTCAAGAAATCTCAAGAGATGAGCTTGTAGCACATGTGGAAGCACATGGCTGGATAATGTTAACCTTACAAGAAATAATAGATAAAAATATGGTGATATTCACGAGTTTGACGCCTTCGGGAAGATTGATAGGACTAGAACACATTTCCCTCAATGACGCAGAAGTAGCATATTTGAAGAAAAGTTATTGTGTAAATCTTGTGGCTACCTATGATTTCGACCATTCTGCAGCATCACTCGCTATCAAGAAACAACTCGAATCGAAGGGTTTGGGAAAACGAGACGATAGTGGTTGGTCATTATCACCGATCGGTATACTCTACTATGAACAGCATTACCTTCCATTCCAAGAGCGGTTTTACTCAAATAACCTCGTACTGATTTTAAAAGAGATGGTCGACCGATTTGATGCGAGTTCGGATAACAGTATCGACGTCAGTGACATACCACGAGAGAAGTTCGATAATTTTTACATGCCGCTCATTGGGTTATTGAAAGAAATACATTTTATCTCATTCGGGAGACATTCCTATTCCTATCCTAGCTTCTTTTATCAGATAACCGATCGAGCCCGGAAGTATTTGTATGAGATCAAGATCTACGAGGAGGCTGAAGCCCTTCTTTCGTCTATACATATAGATGTCGCCCTCAAGGAGGACATCATCTCCAATTACAAGAATATGAAAGAGGCGGAGATGGGCGGAGACTTCAAACAAGCGATCATCTCAATGAATGATGTACTTGAGAAGGTTATCAAGGTTAAATTCGGATTCGACGCGAAGACTTCCTATTCCTCGGCTATCGGTAAATTGAAGAGTGATGGTAAGATCACGGATTTCGAAATGCGCGAGATGTATAATATAAACGACATCAGAAACACTAGACATATGCCCAAGGATTGCTGTGATTACGTGCAAGATAATCGATATTATGCTTATCAAGATTTTTTTACGAAATTATTGAAGAAAATCATTTCCTGATAGAATTAAAGGATCGTGACACGGAGGCCACGCGGGATCCATGTGGACGCCATCGACGAGTTTACCCTTGGGGGATTCTTAAAACGTTTTAATGGTTAATATTGCCCAATCCTGCCGACTTGCTCGCTCGGATGAGCGCCTTGTTGAGCACCGCGATCTGTTCCTTGTACTTGGCAATCATATTCACGTGGGTTTCGAATTGCATAGCATCGGTCAAGAACCGCAGCATCCGCAAGATCGCGCAGTATCCGTCCATCCCGCCCGTGTCGATGAACCGCGGCACGCGGATGTCGAGGTTGCAAGCCCACCTTTCCGGCTTGCTCCAGGATTCGGTGCGGTGGTCGTACCGGGAGAACGACACGATGCGCGCGTTGCGCGGGTCTCGCAGCTCGATCCGGGCGGAATGGATGTCGCCGGCTGCGAGATAGCGGGGCGATATCGTGCCATCGTGCCGCATCTGGCTCGAAAGGTGGCCGCGCGGGCTTGCCGACGCGAGCAAGACCGTGCCCGCCTCGACCCGGACGGAAAAGAAGTACCGGCCGAGGATCTCGTCGTCAAAGTCGTCGGGAATGGGCTCCGGGTACGCCCGCGCGAAGCGGGAATTGCTCCACAAGGAAAGCCTCGCGAGGATCTCGGCCTGGGACAAGAAGGCATAGCGCGGGATGATCATCGTGCCGTAGACGTTTTCCGCTTCTTGCAGCTCGATGCGAAGGTCGCGGGACGAGAGGGGGCGGCCGGGGAGGGCCGTGTACCCGCACTGCGGGCAGAACACGACCACGCCGTTGACCGTCGCCGTGAGGCGGTAGTTGCATCCGGGGTTCGGGCATATTTCTGTCATTGCCATTTACCTCCATATCGTATTGGGAAAAAATTACACGAAGGTCTTGTGCTCGTTGGGCGCGCGTGGCAGCCGCAACAATATCGGCCTCCCCCTCCGCAGCTGCGCGCTCCTGAACAGCGCGTACGCGGACGGCAATTCGAGCGCCCGGTCGACTTGTACCTTGTCCGCCAGGGTCGCCGCGAGCCACGTCTTGTGCTCGGGGTTGAGCCCGAGGATGAAGTGGTTCACGATGACCAGGTTCACGTCCGGGTGCAAGTCTTGCGGGCGCTGCGACGCGAGCCACAGGCCGAGCTTGTGCTTGCGGCCGCGGGACGCGCACTTTGCCAGGTACTTGGAGATGAGGTCGTAGTACCGGCGTTCCTTGGCCGAGCCGTTGGCTCTCTTGAACACCTGGTGCGCCTCGTCGATGACCACGATGACCGGCGTGTCGACCGCGTGGGCCTCGAACTTGAGCCATTGCAGCTGGGACAGCACGTAGAGGATCACCTTGTCCTTCTCGACCCGCTTCAGGTCGAACACGATCACCTTTCCCGGCTGCAGCATACCCGCCAGGTTGAATGGCTGGCCTGGCTGGTCGAAGAACTTGTCCGCGTCCGAGTACAGCGTGGCGATCAAGGCGCCTTGCTGCGATCTCGTGAGCGTCGACGTGATCGACAGCTTCTGCTGTGCCATCTCGCGCTCGAACGCCTTGCGGAAGTCCTGGAACGTGGCGAGGCCGGGGCACGTGGTGAAGATCATGGTCGCGATCTCGTCGAACACGTGCTCCGACGCCTCGGGCAGGCTGCGCAAGAAGAGCTTGAGCTGCTCGACCTTCTCGCGGGCATCGCCGTGCAGCAGCTCCGCGAACGAGAACTGCGCGGCGGGCCTGCCTTGCTGGCCGTCGGTCGAGATCACGGTCACGTCGCGATGGTCGATGGGCGATAGCTTGAGCTTGGTCCAGGCCTCCACGTCCCGTGGACGTCCATCGCTGGCACGAGCTCACGAGATGAAGGGGGACGATGTTTGTCGCTGGAGTATTTATTCAGGTCGATGGACGAGACGGCATCGATCACGGGCGACCGCGCGGGCCGGAGATGGCTCGCGATGGGTTGCCAGGCGGCGGGCGCTGCCACCCTTGATTCCCGCGCGGGCACCAGCATTCGCCCGCGCTGCGATGCCACGTGCCGGATCTTGCACGCGGCGATTCCCAGCGGCGAGCGACCGCGATCCGCATCCCATCCCGCCAGCCCCGTGCCCGGCCCCCGTGCCCGGCCGGGCCGGGCGCGCCGACGATGTTTAAATACCCCTTGCCGAAAAGGAGATCATCGACGGCAGATTGATCTCGTTGGACCATCTGCCCAGATTGCACAACAGAATTGTGTTCTCGTGCCGCGCCGCGACGACCTTGAACGTCACCGCCGGGTCGATCCCGTGCAGGTTACGCACGAGCCGCTTCTGGTTGCCATCCACGTTCGTCGGCAGGCGCGTGCAGCGGAACCCGGCGAGC
>JAUQYZ010000170.1 GCA_030587475.1 Candidatus Sigynarchaeum calidifontis | reverse complement strand
TCGCGACGCGACACGAATCGCGCACCCGGCCGGGTATTCATGTCCCGCTGGATTGGCGTCGTCTTCATCATGTTCGTTGAACCATTGGAATCACCGCCTCACGACGAGGCAGGGAGGGTTGGCGTTCATATCACGTGCCCGTCTCGGGAAAACGATGCAATCATGGGGGAATCACGTGCCCGGTGCGTTGTCGTGCAGCCGGAATCGAGCAAGTCGGGGCCAGGGGCGGCACGTCGCTGGCGCGGTGACGATGATATCCCGGATGGGCAGCGGGTTAATCCACCACCCATTATCGAGATCACGCCCGGGTTTCGAGACCTGGCGAATAAAAATCCGGAGATCGCCGAGTTGGCGAGTCTCTTGCAAGATTGTTTTTCTCGGCTTGCTTGCTTCCACGAGCAGCAGGTTTCAATCCCGGCCACCATCGAGTTCGAGGCATTCGTGAACCCCGATGATGGCCCCGGCGCCGTGCCCGAGCCGGCGGTCAACTTGTGGTATCCGAGCACCGAGGGCGGTATCGAGCAGGCGGGCGGGATCATCGGGCTCACGCGCCGGGTCGAGGCGCTCGTGAAGAATCACCTCGCTCGAGTCGCCGGCACGCCGGAGCAGTTCCAACGGCTTCGTGCCATCCAGCAACACTACCGGTTCGTGATTTGGAGCGAATAGCGATGGACCCGGCCGATTTCTTCGTGATCGCGGACCGGATCGTGGAGCGGTGGGGGTCCGAGGCGGCCTTGGAGCACGTCGCGGCCCGGACGGCCGTGAACCGCCTGTATTTCGGCGTCTTGCACCAGTTGCGTCTTCATCTCTCCATCCACGTGCCCGGCACCGACGTGACCAGGTATCACGCCTTCGTGAAGGGCGAGGTCCGCCGGCGCGCCCCGTCGATACGGTCTTGGCTCGCCCAGCTGGAGGCATACCGCGTGCGAGCCGACTACATGCTCGGCGACAAGGGGATGGGCAAGGACGCGGCCGTGCACGCCAGGGCGCTGAAGGAGGCCATCATGCAAGAGATGACGGGCGACACGGGCGATGGCTCGCCTGGTGTTGATGATAATGATGATAAAGGGCTCGGCGGGGGTCGTGGCACGTGATCGTGCCCATGACCGCGGCCGCTGGAGTTAAAAGGGTGCGCCGCGCGGGGCACCGTGGCGAGTGGTGATGGCCATGAACGACGGGACCGACGAGCACGTCCGCAAGATCGCCCGGGAGGAGGCCGAGCGGGCGACGCGTGTCATCGAGATAGACTTGCTCAAGCAGCATTTTCTCACGCGTGACGAGTTTCTCGACGCGATGGAGCGCATGGACAAGCGCTTCGTGGCGATGCAGGAGCAGATGGACAAGCGGTTCGACGCGGTGGACAAGCGCTTCGTGGCGATGGACAAGCGCTTCATGGCGATGGACAAGCGGTTCGACCGGG
Organism: Candidatus Sigynarchaeum calidifontis; assembly: GCA_030587475.1. GTDB lineage: Archaea > Asgardarchaeota > Lokiarchaeia > Sigyniarchaeales > Sigyniarchaeaceae > Sigyniarchaeum > Sigyniarchaeum tengchongense. The sequence goes on along the minus strand of JAUQYZ010000170.1, from coordinate 3,497 downwards.
TCGATGCTGCCTTGGCCGACATTCGCTCCGCCCTCGGCGTCCCGTTCGAGCAATTCGCCCGCAACGTCGTGTCCCGCGTCCTGGCGGGCGAGGGCTTCCCCGGCGTCGCCCTCCGAAGCGTCAAGCTACCCGACCCGGCCGGCGCCGTGTTCCCGGCGACCAAGGAGGTCCAGGTCGATGGTTTGAGCGACGACCCGCCCGTCATCGTCGAGGTCACGACCGTCTTGAGGGAGATCGAGAAGATCGATGACTTCCTCAAGAAGAAGGCATTCGTGGAGCAGCAGCATCCCGGCAGGCAGTACCGGGGCTTCTTCGTGGCGGCGACGTCCACCTTATCCCAGGAGGCCATGGCCGACGCGATCGTGCGGCTCAAGGCCCGCGGGTGCGAGTTGCTCAACTTGTAGATGGCGGGAGGAGGTGACACGGTCACCTCCTGGGTCATAATCTAGTGACTGATCTAAAGGGCATTGAATCATTCCCAAACTTACATTTTCTCTTGCTCAACGGTAATGCCATCCATTCTAAAACCGACGATCTTGGAAGGGCTGGCTACGTATAATTCCTCCGATCGAAGGTAACTTTTTTACACGGGTCGTCGGAATAGAAATCGCGCCCCCCGCCGCCCGCCGCCCGCTTCCACGCCGCCGCACAACGTTTATAAGCCCGCGCCTCGTCCATGATAGTGGTAATCGAGACGAATGAAGGCAAAGGCGACCGACATGGCGAACCCCACCGATCCCACCCCTTCCCCGGCCCCTCCCGGCCAGCCCGGGCGGCATCCCAGGCCCGACCTGCCCCAGGCCACGTGGGACGCCATCGCCGCCGCCGTGCAGGAGTACCTCGCCACGTCGGGCGATCCCGCCCCCGGCTTCGTCGCCATCGCCCGCGCCTGCCGCGCCGCCCGCCGCGCGGGTCGCATCCCGGATTGTAGCAACCAGCAGCTCGCCGCGGCCCTCGCCTACCTGGCCGACGCGGGCGAGCTCGGCGTGCCCTCACGACCGGACAGGGACGGCACGGCGGCCCCCGCCCCGGCGACCGCCCCGAAAAGCGACCCCCTCCGCGTCAACATCAACCGCTTCCTCGACGTGGTCTACGACGAGCAGGCCCAGCGCGCCCGCGTCCTCGTCGGCGGCAAGCCCTTCCTCCACTGCTCGTTCGTCGTCGCCAGCATCCCGGCGGGCTCGGACAAGAACATCGACAGCATCGACGACCTCGCCGCCAGCCTCGCCCACGACGCCCGCGTCCTCGAAGGCCCCGACGTCCGCAAGTGGCTCACCCCTGCCGAGGAGGTCCTCGCCCACGCCAGCAACCTGCAGGCCTGGGCCGAGCACGACTACGACACCCGCCTCTTGCACAGCAACATCGCCTTTCCCCTCTTGAAAGAATTATCGAAAGCTGGCGACGAGAAGGCGACGAGGGTGCTCACAGTTAATATTGATGAGCGTATCAACAGCGGCTCGCCAGCATCTCTATCCGCTATCATGACGTCTTGTTTCAAGATACTTACTGATGAACAATTGACTGCTATTACAATGAAGCTCGGGGATTATAATACTCAATCTTCTTTTTCTCTTGAAGAAAAGGAATATCTTATTTTAACCCGAAATCCACCTGTAACTCTTCTAGAATCGCTAGCTCGGCATAACGATGAAGAGATAAGGCTTTGCGTTGCAAGGAGAGATAATCTCCCCGAACATGTCATAAAACAACTTGCCACCGACGATGCTATGATAATCCGGTCGGAAATCGCAGCAAAAGAGAATTTGCCCTCAATGTTAATAGTTCAACTAGCGCATGATGAGGAACCCGAAGTACGCTCTATCATTGCGCGACGGATTCATTGGATTGGACTCGATAGTGAGATATTGAAACAACTCGCAAAAGACAAAGACGCCATAGTACGCGAAGTATTAGCCGAATGTGATAATCTACCGACGAATATTATGGGTATATTATCGGAAGATCAAGAAGTGCGAGTTCGGTGTATACTCACGAATAATAAGTCCATACCAATATCAATACTCGTCAAATTGGCACATGACGCCGACGAGGTTGTTCGGAAAGGTGTTTTCTTTAATATCAGTGAAAGGAAGGAACTAAATAAAGATAATGTCCGAGAATTATTAAAAGTCAACGATATTCTCATTCTAGATGCATTATCACACCGTCAAAACATCCCTCAAGAAATTAGGGACGAAATAACCCTTTGCAAAAAAGAGAAAGAAAAGAGAAATTAAGTTCTGTATAAATGGCTGTGCGTTTCGGGTTTGTTGATGATCGTTTGAAACGTTTGCTTAGCAAGGGCACCGAACGCAGATAGCGTCGCACCCGTACTGATCGCCCTGATGAGACGCGTTGTCGTGTATGTCTCGGTAGTGCCCGCTTTTTGATAGCTGAATGTTACTTCGAATGCCATCGCCTCCACGTTCCACGAGATCTTGAACCCCTTCCGCAACACGACCATTTCCTTAACCCCCTTCGGGCCCTTCAATACCAACTCGCCGTTCGCGTCGAACATCGATGTTCGGGTCGATGGAATGCTCCAGGTCGCGTCGGTCTCGGCTCGTAGACGACAGTAATCGATCAACAGCCCTTCAATCAAGTAATGTGGTCCATATGGCCACGAGAAGTCACTTTTGATCGCTGCTTGTGTCGCCGCATCTTGCTTCGATACCCACATCCGGAAGCCGTCATGTCCAGGGGGCGAATTCAAGCGACCGAAGTCTGCCACCCTCGTCCCATCCGTAGGCACAAGGATGAACACCACTGTGCGCTTCGTGCTCGGCATAATTTCTTGATCTTCGATTGCCTCGTGGAAGAATTGTCGCTCTGCTCTGCCATGTTCGGGTTGAGTCAGACTTGGTGTAGTATCTACCGACCATGTAGCTGCTGTCGACACCTTGCATTCGATTGTCGAAAGGGCAAGCACTCCACCACTCGCGTCCAAGGCGAAGATGCGGATGTCGATTCGCTCCCTCGTGCCACCCTGTGCAGGCTGGAACGACGCCTCGGCACGGTAACCAGCGACCTGGCCCAGGAATGAATCGTCCATGAACAATTGCTTCGCCAGGGCCTTCGCCTTGTTCATGCTATCAACTCGCCCGTCCTTTTGGAGTGCATCGATCGCGAGAACCAATTCCTTGGCGGCCCGCAAGCCACGCTTCTCCAGCTCATATCCCGAGTATTGACCGATCGTCGCTGCATGCCCTTTTCTGACAGCGTCCATCGAGATCTTGTTCCGACCCGTGTCCAATGTCTCGCAGATCTCACCAGAATTCGAACCATCGCGTACTGCATCAAAGGTGATCCGGGACCTAAACCAGTCGCTGACGCTTTTTATCTTTCTCGCTGCATCTATGCCCATTGCGATTCTATTATCCGCTCCGAGATTCGGTAAAGGTGGTCCGGGATTACCGAGTGCCAGTGCCTCGGCACGCGCCTTGATCGCTTGCAGTGCTTCGCCCAGCCCGATCCGGCCGAGCACGTTTCGCATCTCC
>JAUQYZ010000153.1 GCA_030587475.1 Candidatus Sigynarchaeum calidifontis | reverse complement strand
TTGCCACGCTGCCGGGATGGTTGGCATCGTGCCCGCGTGTGGTAGTGCTACATGTCGATGCCAAGCATTCATCCTTCCTTTTCTCATCCCATGCAGCAGCAATGTAGCCCGATCATGACACGTGATCATTGAAGGGATCGGAACATTACCCGCCGTTAACCGGGTGGTGTAACCTTGTGATCCCGCGAAAAATCAAGGAATATTTAGTACTAACGCCTTATTTTAGACTGATCAAATCACTTAGTCCTTACCAACGTAATAGAATTTTGTTTTATTTAGATGTGGTAATATGGTTTTTTGACTTTGGTCTGAAAAAAAAAACGTGTTTGTAAAGAACTCTACGAATTGATTGCCCGATCCGATTGTATCGTCGATAAATATAATTGTTTTTCCTTCCCACGAAATATTTTTTGGTGTTTTAATATCATCAATTGAGATGCTTTGTGCTTTTCCTTCGGTAAGAGATCTGACAATTTTATGACGCCATGATTCGCCACTGCAACCCGGCGTTCCGGCTGCTGCAAAAAAAAAAACATTCTTTTCACCATCCGCATCAATTATACTCTTGATATTATCTAAAAATGTTTTATAGCATTCTTGATTTGATAATATCAATAGATTTTCGAAAAGGAACAAGGAATACCATTTATCTTTGATTGTTTCAAATTGATTGACCCAAATTCTTAAGATTTCATATCTTTCATCATCTTTTTTACTAACATAATCAAGAAATTCCATCTTTTTCTTCAACGCATGAATTGCTAGATCTATAGAATCCGGAATCTCAACATCTATGGCCTTGTTAACCCCTAAACCTGTTAGTCCTTGATATGTTGTAGGATCGCCATTCATATCGATAGATAACTTAAGAAACCCGAGAGCCTTTAATATGACCATACACGCCTGGATTAACATCCAGGCGTGCAATTTGGCAATGTCAACGCGGACAACGGGTATCAAAGCCCAGAAAATGGCAAGGCACTCGTGGACCGGGGCATCAACAACAGCATGGCACAGAGACAGTCGAGTCCCGTCAAGATTCCCAAGAAACAACGCAACCAGCGGAAATGTATCGAGGGAATAATCGGGATCGGCGAGCAGCATCTCGGCTTTGAACAAACTCGCGTCCGGGGTCTTGAAAACGTGAAAAAAGACACGCTATTAAAAGCAATCTCGATGTTATTCCTTGCAGTCGTGTCGGCCGAGACGGGCATGGAGGACATGTACCTGAGGCCGACATTTTTCTTTGGGTGAGAAGTTTAAAGAGAACGAGGTGTGAATTATTTGTTAGACAGACTCCTCAACATCAATGAGACATCAATGGGAGTTTGAATCCACCTACGAATTGATAGAGGGAATTAGTTCCCAGAGGATTTTGCAGGATTTGCATCTAAGGTGGTTTGATCCAACTCAAACTCCAACTCTTGCTCCAACTCCAACTCTTGCTCTTCACTTGAAACTCTATTATTCGTGAATTATCCAGGGTAATTTCGAAGTCAATATCACCTTGCTTTACTTGTTTTCGCGTGTTGATCTTCGTTGGTCGTCCATCCAGTAGATACTGCATGATGTAAAGCATTGCTGCCTTTTCATATACAAAACTAAAAGATTTGTCGCTAGTATCTGTCATCGAGACAATCCTTCAAGTTATGGTCGATTCCTAATCTATTTTAGTCTATTTTTTCTCAACATTCAATATTCTTGGTCAAAATCTCAATCTCGCGACTTAATTTTTTCTCATCAAACCAATCAGTGCTTAGAATCTTTCCACTTTCTAATTTATGATATCTATAAAGACGGGTGCCTTTTGGAAGTCCACCTTGATGCTCCGTTCCCATTATCGTGACAAAATCGGACCAAACTACAATGTAATCATTCTGCTCAAGAAACTTGTTAAGAAACTCATATCGTATAAGGATTGTATTCGGCCCGCCTTCTACAAGCTGGGGAAGAATAAATTGTGCAACTCCTTTGTCATCCTCGAACTTCGCATTCCCATCCCAATGTAACTTTCCGAATTCGAAAAAGGAATAACCCGGAAGAATGAAACTCGATGATCGTTCAGAACTATCATCGGTTTGCACTCCAATCAATGCTATAGTTGGAACCACCAAGTTTTCTACCGTGGTTTTCTTTCCCCGTTCTGGCTCAAGTTCCCTGCAATACTTTGGAAAGTAGCTATCAGGATACTCTCCAATTAAAGGAGGAGCAAAACCAAACTTAAACTGGCTAGGAATATGATACGGGGGTAAGTTTCCGTTTTCTATTGTTTTCCAAATTGATTCAAACTTGTTCTTAGGGATTAGATGCGTTTCCATAGAGTAAAAGAGACGACGTTTATCACGAGATCTTTTATTATCAAAAAATTGTCCGGTTTGATGCCAAGCTTGATAGAGATATAGAGGAACATAATCTTCATGAGTTGATGGGTGAGATAGCCGCAAGATTTGATTAGTTAAAGGAAGATCCATATATGCGATCCAATCTTCATCCGATAATTCTTCATGAAAATTTGGTGTGTCTAAAGACCACCAGGATTTCATATCGTTAATTATTGAAAAATCAAGGTTAATCAGTGTAGGATCAATTTCCCGGTTTCTTACTCCTGCTTGCAAAGGACTTTGTTCATACCACGCTAATTCCCTTTTTCTTTGGTTGTCATGTAGAGTTGCAAGTAACTGTAGATATGCGATGTACAAGTATTTCTCGTGGATAGTTAAAGCCCATTCTGGCCTTTCTCTCCCTTCACCGTAGGTATCCAAAATATATTCGTCAAATTCTCCATGAAGTTCGTTAGAAGAGCCCATATCGATTACTTGCTTGAAAAGCCATCGTTGTGCCGCCTCTTGATCGAATTCCTCGAAATCCTCAACTGAAGGGGAGATCACGTATTTCCACATGTCGTCGAATGTGCACTGATAGTATAAATGGTGATATATTCCCTTTTCTTTATTTCCTTCAACATATTCATCATTAGGAACGTTTAATGGCCATGGGCTCTTGTAAGGCGGTCTAAAACGAATTGGATCCACGTCTTGTGGAATAACATCTAAATCATTAGCAAGCTCCAAGATCAACCTAATGTGGTCTCTTATTAGTGCATTTACTGGAATATTATTGTCTTTGATAAATGATTCCCAGATACCTTTTACCAATGAACTTGAATGCTTCACGGATCTTGTCCGTAAGGCAATACCATACGCAGCATATACTAATCGTTCGATGATAAAATCATCATTCAGTTCACTAAAGTTATCCAATAACCTGGTCCAATCAAAAGAATCACCTCTTAATTCCACCAACTTAACGATTGCCCTCATAGATTTATTCCGTAATCGTTTATCAGTAGAACCACAAAGCAACGCTAGCATCTGAACCCATAATCGACAAGTGTTTGGTGTAACATGCTCCAAGCTGGATTGAAAAACCCAATCAACAATATTCTTCACGGTACCATCGTTCTCATAACTGAAAAAAGTGTATGGGCACCAAAAGCTATCTTTTTCACCAAGACTGATCGATCTCAAGTATTTTACCAACCAATCCGAGTTATATGGACACGAGATCCTTGTAGACAGAACGAGCAAGATATCAAGGGCTTTTTTACAATGGTGAGGCGATTTTAATAATAGAATTATCAGTGATCCTAATGAATCACCTAAATGTTGGGGGATACGCCAGGGAATTGAATCTAAAATAATATCATGTATTATAGGCGAGGCCTCATCCAGTAAGTCGTGCAATTCGACATCATTCAAATCACCAAGTAAAATGGCAAGAGCTTCTAACAAGCCTCTATTTTCTCGAATTGATTGGACATCTTTTACGAGATGCCGGAGATTACCTCCTTCTTTAAATATTGATTGAAGGTTCTCGCCTTCTTTCTCAATCAAGCTCTGAGCAATCATGTAATCTCCTAATAACTCGAATCCGAAGGAAATGACATCTTCATCTAAATCAGACGATGAATTGTACCTTCTATCCTCTTTTAGGATCCCTTCACTAACCATTGTATCAAGCAAAGAGCGCTCTTTCTCCTTGATCGGCCACAACTCCATCCCAATTTCATTAGCTTCCAACCATGGCAAATACCGGGATTGATTCGACATCATCCGCAGCACAATTTCCTTGAGCCCTCGTTCGACGAGCTTGTTTAACTTGTTATAACCAAGTCTTAAGGAAACATGTGATTCAGTGGACTCTATAAAGCGCGTGAATAGCTCTTTTAATGAGAACATTTCTTCAGGAAAAGTGGTGATTCCCCTTTCATGCAAGGATTGACACGCAAGCTTGAGAAACAAGGGATTGGTGAATTCGGGTTGAATGAATGGCATTCCCGGGGGTTCTAGCTTGTAGAAATCGAAAAATGAACAGACCGCTTGGTATAAAACCTCCTTGAATCCCTCGTGGATCACCCGTTGTACATCAACTTCTTGCGGAATTGTTGTTTCCAAGTAAGGGGTACGGCAGCTAAGACAGATCTTGACGTTCTTGAACGCTCGCGCCTCAAGCAAGAACCTCGCCAAGAATAAAACCCAAGTTCTCCTCGGGCTGGTTTCATTTAATGCATCGATGAATATAATCACGGGTTTGCCGCTTATTTCTGCGGAAAGAGAGAGGTTAACGAGAAGATCGGTCTGATTTTTCGGTACACCACCGAGAAGTTCACATATTTGTTTCCACGGTTCACCGAATGAAAATTGCCCCCCAAATAATAAGATGCTTAATAGTCCCTCCTTCTCCCTGCGCTTCACAATATCACAAAAAAAGTGAGTTTTACCAACACCTGCTTCTCCCGTTATGAGGAGTTCTCTAGAATTGGCGAGGCTGAGTTCGTTTTCCATCCACTCCTTAAATGCTAATATCTGTTTGTTAATTTCCTTGATGAGATCATAATTTCCCATCGGAAATTTTATCATGAATTCCGCTTGGGATTGGCGGAAGTTTACGGATTCCAGTTTTTCTTTGCCAAATTTTTCAGAGAGCACCCTTCCATAATCTGAAATCGTTTTTGTTAGTAAAGCACATATATTACCGATCTTTTCTTCAAGGTCTCTTATAACGAACTCCATATCATCTGAATAAATCAAAGTTACCTCGGTAATCAAACAGGTTAATTGAGTCCCTATTTTTCCAACGTAATCATCAATCTCCTCGGGTAGGGGATCTGATAGAGATGGATTTCCCCGCCTCAGACTCGAGATTTTCTCTCCAATTTCGTGTAATGCATCAATCTGGTTAGAGAAATCCAATTTCCACTTCGATGTTCGTCCAAACGCTTCTAATTTCTTTGCAATTGGAATATCAACTGAATGTTCTGGTGTATATCGAGGACCTGCACTTTTAATGGCGGTTTGCACTTGATGGGAGAACCATTGTTTCGAAATTTGGTTGGTTCCAAACCAGAAATTAGTAAATTCCACAGAATTTGGGTGGGATGCAACCTTTCCGATGAGGGTCGATTTCGACCAAAGAATGAATTCAACCTCCATATTCTTTGATTGGGCAAGGTGGATCCATTCATCTTTCCAATTCTCATACCGGGCTAGCTGACTCTGACCTGGACGTGAAGTATCAGGTGGTGGGTCGAAAGGAACGCAGAAAAAGTATCGTTTTAATCTCGGATGTATTTCAAGTGCTGTTCTTACAGATTTATCGAATTGGGCTTTTTTATTTGAATCAAAATCAAAAACAAATTTCATCTGCCATCCCCATTCGTCTCCATTTGATAACTTCCAAATACATTCCACCCCTCCATCCCCTCCCGCGCCTCGATTTGGAAAGAAGGTGGAATCCGCAGGAACCTCATCGAACTTTTCAGCAAGATTTCTACAAAAGATTTCGAAGCTGTCCTCAAGTGATGTATCAATATGGCGAAGGTTATGGAAATCAATAAGTTGACTCATTCTTGTCATATCTCCTACGTTTCGAACCTCACAAGATTAGATTTTATCATTTTAACCATATCATTAGGGGGTCTCTCGACAGATTATCATAACCTCTACGACGACAAAAATATAACGTGACCTTCTCCAGTTGTGCACCCATTCCAGGCAATGTTTTATCTTGCCGGTGATCTTGCTTGCCACGAGCGCCACGATCTTGATGCCCACGATAACGGCGCCACATCGCGGGCCAATCACGCCAGCGCCATGGAGCCAACTCGTGTGCTGGCCATCGCCGATGATGTCCCCCCGCTTCTTCATGATGCTGTTGATTCCCTCGTTCTGGCCGCGCGTGGCGTAAACAAGCTTCCACTCTGTCGTGCCGAGTGGTATCGTGGTCAAGCCCAGCTTCTTTTCGGCATCCGTGCCGTGCAGGCGTATGTCGCGCCGGGAGCGCGTCACGTCGCCACGAAGGCGGCGCTCTTCCCATTTCTCCTCGATCGTCAAGCCTTTCCGAATCGCCCGAGTCGCGAGCTTTCGCAATTCCCGCTTCATGATTGCTTTCTTCTCTGTCAAGGGAACTGGTCGATTAGTCGCCGCTGATATCGCTCGAACCAGGCCACGCCATGATTGCCGCTCCTCGATCGTCAACGCGTTGAATGCTTTCGTCGACAATTCATCCAGTGCTTCCGCGCTTGATACGAGAGCCTTCAATCGTGCGGAATGCTTGGCATTCACGTCGACGAATGCAACGGCGCCAGCGACCTCTATTTTATCCACGATATCCGGTGCCGAAAACCCGGCGTCCGCGCAGCATGCCCAGATGTCCTGGCAAGTAATGCTTGCCACTTCTTTCGCAGGCTCGAACACGCCATCAAACGTGGTAATGTCTCCTTTCCGGCCTTCATGTATCGCCCCCGCGATTGGTATGCAATTGCTATCCGTGGAAATTGCATCCTTGTGCCCGAAAAACGTTCCCCGAGATCCCGTGCCGATCGAGCCCGTCTTGTCTTTCTTGTCCACGGGAACGTTCGTCGTGTCGATCGTCACGACGGTCATGTCCATGATACCGGCCTTTCCGAGCACGACGTTAACGTCCTTGTTCAAGTTTTCCAATATCTGCTCTAACTGGTGAAACCGGTTATAGATCTCGTTCTTCCCTGGCGGCCCCCGGAAAAAACCAAGCGTGCCCGCGAGCGGAAAATACAGCCGGTCTCCCATGATCTCCGGCGTTTTCAAGAGCCCGATGAACTCGCTGGTAGACGTGATCTTTCGCCCGTGCATGTATATCCAAGCGTTCAAGAATGGCATCAGCACACCACGCTCGTCCACGGGATATTTGCCAAGGACTTCGCCTGGTGCAAAGATGCCGATGAAGCAATCCGCGCCTGGAACCATGCTCGATCGACGTGCATCGAGTGCTGAAGTGAAATTCTCTCTCGCCGCCTTGCCCGCTTCTTGCTGGAATGCATCTTGTAATTTTGCAGCAATACGCTTTATTTCATCCCCATCGTGCTCGAGAATGTCAGCATAATGCTTGTATCCCGTGCTATCACCTGGATATCCGCCATCAAGGCCCGCAATCCACGCCCGCACCTTGGAAAATGATGGAGCCTTGAGCAGCACGTGCAATGCCCCGGGAGTAAGCCCGAGCACGAGTTGCAGCAGGACAAGCACCACGAATTGTGTCATGCGCGTCACGGATACATGTTCTTTCGTGGCATCGAGAACTCCTTGAGCGCATGAGATACATTCGTTCTTGACAATTTCAAGCTGCTTCAAGAGTTGTTGGACGTGATCGGGTGGAATATATGCAATTTTATTGGGAACGGGCATGTTTCTCGAGCGATCACGTGCAATCCATTCTATTTAACTTTCATGACGTCACGGAATGGGTCGTTAGACAGCATCATTATACGTCGGGAAACCCCCAATAGTTATTAGTGAGAAGACAATGTTAACGGACGAAAAACGAAATAAATATCTGAATCTATTGATCGGCATTGCGGTTGGTGCGATTCTGGGCTTTATCTTCGCCATGTTCGTTAGTGGATCCATTACACAAGCTTGGACATGGAAAATTTCACCCCCGTATAACACGTCACCAATCAGTATTCCAATGGGGCCAGATCCATCAACAGGCTTTGTACGAATCGACGTGTTTGCGACCACGATGGTCGGATGCATCATTGCGATTGCTTTTACTGTAGGTTACATCTACATCGTTGAATGGAGTAAAATCGGTAAAAGGAACGCAAAAGTAGCAACGAAGGAGGCGGAATGAAAAGATGGCATTCTCAGCGGGAGATATGACTGTTTTCTGGATCGTTTTCGTTGCGTACCTCGTCGGGCTGGCCATCATAGGCGTTTATGGCAAGAAGAGGACAAAATCGATACAAGACTTCATGGTAGCGAACCGGAGCATCGGTGCCCTTCTCACGGGGTTGTCATATGGCGCGACCTACTTCTCCTCCGTTCTTTTCATCGGCTGCCCTGGCTTGACATGGATGAACGGTTCCCAGTGGATGCTCGTGACGCTGATGAATCTGTCGTTCGGCACCATAGGGGCGTTCGCGCTGCTCGGCAACCGGACCCGCAGGATGGCGGGATTTTTGGGCGCGTTGACGATGCCGGAAATGCTAGCGAAGCGCTATCAGGACGAGAAGCTCCTTCGGCCGACAGCAGGCATCGTCCTGGCGGTCTTCCAGACTATCTATCTCGTGTCGATCTTTACGGGACTGTCATTATTGCTCTTGATCTTGTTTCCGGGCATAGGACAAACCGCCTACATTATCGCTGTCATCCTTTGTGGAGCCATCACGGCCATCTACTTGATCATTGGCGGATCACACAGTGCAATCCTCTCGGACTTGTTGGAAAGCATGCTCATGCTTTTCGGCTTGCTCACGCTCGTCATCGCGGGAGTCGTTGCAGCGGGAGGCTTGGCAGGATTGAATGCCAACATCATTATTGACATCGGCAAGCAAGGGGGTTTTGGTAGCGGAGGTATCACCGTCACGTCATCTGATGCGTGGTTCCTTTTCCCCAACGCGCTCAGCATGGGCATGATCGGCATGGGGTTGGTTACCACGTTCGGCACATGGGGATCTCCCCAGATGAGCACGCGGTTCTTCGCGGCCAAGAGCCGCAAGTCGATCCGGTATGGCATGCTCATCGCTGCCTTATGGGTGTTTGTCGTGTCATTCTGCGCCTGGTTTGCGGGATATGTCGGGCGTGGCCAGTTTAATACCATTGGCGCGACGCAAGCCTTGAAAGACTGGGCCGCATCCTTGAATGGTGGCACCGTGCCGAAGAATTGGTACGAGTATTCAATGCCATGGATGCTATCAGAAGCAGGCTTTATGCCCTTGTGGATTTCAGCCTTGTTCCTGGCCGGCACGACGGCTGCATCCCTCACGACCGGCGAGAAGCTCATCCTGGTGGCGAGCGGTTCGATTGCACGCGACTTTTACCAGCAAGGGATCGCCATCAAGAAGAACGTGTCTGACGAGAAGACATTAAAAATCACGCGTTTTTCCATAGTTGGCATTGTTGTAATTGCGGTTATCATAGCCATCAATCCGCCCGCGACCGTCTTGGATCTCTGTATGTTTTCGTGGGCATCTCTCAACGCGTTCACCTTGATACCGTTCATCGCGGGCTTGTACTGGAAGGGCGGGACGCGCCGTGCCGCGTGGTTATCAGGCATTATCGCGCTCTCGGTTGCAATATTGTGGTTCATATGCTTCTATCCGAAATGGGCGCCGATAAACGGCCAAGCGATCTTGCCCTTGTTCAAACCAAGTACGCTCCCCTTTATAATTGAAACGCCATGGTTCAAGGCGAAGCCAGGCGACATCCACGAGTTTATCGTGTCGCAGGTCGTCGCCATCCCAGCGTTTTTCCTCATCAGCTGGATAGATAGAAAGGGGAAACCAGATCGGGAGTTCCTGAACAAATTGTTCGACCATATCAAGAAAGACACGGATGAATAGGCCGTTCTTCATTTTTTTCTGTTTGTAGTCATCGTTATATGCTCATCGTATAGTTTTTCCTCCTGTTCTTTCGTGCATTATCGAAGTAGTTTGATGGTTGGCATCCGTCCGAGTTAGGGCATGCGTTTTCTTCCTTTATTATTATAAGAATCCTATATAAGAAGGATACATGGCGCGTGCCAATTATAGAAAAGAAGGGCTACATCCTCTGCGGCACGTCGATGCCCATCAGCTGGTACAGCACTTGCCGCAAGACCACGATAGTATCTTGTACCAGCAGCAGCCTGGCCGTTTGTACAGGCCCTGGCACGTCGGGACGGAGGATCGGGCATTCGTGGTAGAACTTGTTGAACTTGTCCGCGATTTCCAGCGCGTAGAGAGGGACCTGGTTGATCTCCAGGGAAGCTGACCAGCTCGCCACCTTCCCCGGCAGTTGCGCCAGGGAGAAATACAGGCCCCTCGCCGCGGGCGTGTCGACGTCCTGGGCCTGGAGCGCTGACCTTGCATCAGGGACCGCCACGCCGGCTTCTTTCGCCTTGTTCAGGATGCTCTGCGCGCGGACGCACGAGTACTGGACGTACGGGCAAGCATCGCCCTGGAAGTTGAGCAAATCGTCCCAGACGATCGTGATCTCTTTCTCCATGTCGAACTTCGCGAGGTAAAACTTGATGGCCCCGACCCCTATGGTCGCCGCGATGGTCTCTTGTTCTGAAGATGGCAAATCCGGGTTCTGTCCCTTGATGATGGCCAATGCCTTCTCCGTGGCCTTGTCGAGCGCCGCGTCGGCGTGGAAACCGACCCATGTCCCTTTCCGGCCGGAAAATGACTGGCCAGGCAGCCAAACGTGCTTGAAGGAGAGGTGCTGTGATTTCTTGTAGTGCTCCTCGAAGCCGAGCACCTTCATGGCCGACTTGACAACTTCTTGATTCAACTTCTGCTCGTAGCCGATCACGTTGATCACGCGGTCAGCATTCCCGAGGCTCAACTTTGGGGCCTTTTTAGAGTGCTTGCCTTTGCCCTCGTCGATGATGGTGGAAAACAAGGGCTGGCCGTTCGGCTGCGTGACGAGCGGCTCGTAGGAGAAGAAACCCGAGGCCTCGCCGAACTTCCAGAGCTGGAAGGCTATGTCCTTTCCCGTGTACGTGGACACGCCGTTCGACCGCACGAGGATCTTGTACGGCTTCTTGTCCTGGGCGTATTTCTCGCCGAAGCTCGACATGTCCAGCACGATGCAGTCCTTGTCGTCGCCGGATTCGACCTTGTAGCATGTTTTCGGGCTCCGCTTCATCATGGTCTCGATGGCCTGGGCAAACAGGCCCGACGTGATGATGTGCCGCTCCCAGATGAGCACGTCGTAGAAGATGTTCATGCGCCACATCGTGTCGAGCTGGCCCCTCAGCGCCTGGTCGACGATCTCCTTGGCGAGCTTGTTCTCAGGCGTCGACGGGTCCTCCATCTTGTGCAAGATGTCCCGGACGATCTCCTCCCCGCCAGGCTTGTCATCGATGTCCTCGGAGCCCTTCACGTACACGAGGCCGAGGTAATAATCGGCCTTGTCGCCCGGATTGCGAACCACCTCGGCCTTGTGCTGGTTGTACCCGTGGAGCAAGACCGCGATCTGGCGCCCCAGGTCGTCGACGTAGTTTTCGACCTCCACCTTGTATCCGGCCATCTTCAAGAGACGGCCAGCAATGTCCCCGATGACGGCACAGCGGGCCGTGCCGAGGTGGATGGGCTTGTTGGGATTCGCGCTCGTGTGCTCGACGATGACCTTCTTGCCCTTGCCCGCGTCCACGAAACCGAAGCGATCCCCGCTCCTCGCGATGTGGTCATGGACCATTTCCATGAATTGCGTCCATTCCAGGTAGAAGTTCAAGTAACCGCTGCCCGCGACCTCGACCCTGGCGATCCAGTCGATTTTCCCCGCATCGAGCTTCGCCCTCACGTCGGTTGCGATCTGCCGGGGGTTTTTTTTGAGCACGCGTGCCAATCCCATGCACACGGGGCACGACAGGTCACCGAACTTCGGATCCGGCGGGATCTCGATGGTTATCTCCGGCGTCCCGGCGCCGATTGCGTTCAACGCGGATCCGAGGGCCGTTTTTATGGCATCGTGGATGATGGCCATCGGGTCGTGCGATGCGGTGGTCGTGGTGCTCGCGGACATGTATGATCACGTGAGATTAATCTCGGATGGGAAAAAAAAGCATCGGAAACGATTCGGGGCACCGAATGCTTGCGCCCGGGAAGTTTTATTAGGCGAGACGCTAACTTTCTCCTATCCACACCCTTGGAATTTTATATGGAGAAACTTTCCATCGCAGAAGCGACGCGGCGCGTCATCTGGACGAGGCCATCGATGATAGACGCCTTGAAGCAAGGCGTGATCAATTACAAGGCCCTCGCCGAGAACATCTACGACGAGGTGAAGGTTTTGCTCCAGAAAAAGGAGCCGGAGTTGATCTCGCTCGATTCCATCCAGACGGCGCTGATCCGCTATGCAGAAGACTTGAAAAAGGAAAAGGAACTGCTCGAGGAACGTATTTCGAGGGTGCTGGCGAAAACCGTGCTCGAGCTGAAGAACGATCTCGTCGTGTTCACGATCGCCGAGGAGGCCCTCATGAAATGCCGGGAGGACGTGTTTAACCTCGTGAGGAGCGCCCGGTTCTTCCACTTGATCCAGGGGAACAACACGTTCACGATCATCGCCGACCAGTCACTCGAGGGCAGGATGGTCGCGCTGTTTTCGACCAAGAACCTCGTCCAGTCCATCAAGGACCAGTCCGGCATCATCTTGATCAGCCCGGAGGAGATCGTCGAGGTGCCGGGCGTCGTTTCCTACCTCCACGGGTTGCTTGCATACAAGAACATCAACGTCACGCAGTCCATCTCGTGCTACAAGGACACGATCCTCATCGTTAACCGGGCCGAAGCGCTGGACGCCTACGCCCTTGTCGAAAGCCAGATCTTGCTGTTCCGGAAACTAGAAGACAGCAAGGAAGTGTGATCCTTCTATTCGAGCGCCATTTCGATCGATCACTATTGTTATAAATACGCGGAGAACACGACGTCCTCCATACCCGACCTTGCCGGAAACGAGATGCAATGGAAGAGTTCGCGAAAAACTTCGAAAAGGTCATAGAATTCGAATTGCGAGGCTTTTTCGGAAAGAACAAGCTCCAAAAGTTTTGGAGGCTCGCTAGGACAAGTTACGTCCTTTATAACCTATTGAAGAGTTATTCAAAGCAGCCTTCCAGCGAGATCCGCATTTGCGACGTGGGGTGTGGCCCCGGTATCGTTTCGTCGTTCTTCGCACGTCGCGGCTTCCAGGTCGTCGGCATAGACATCGTCGAGCAGCTGGTCTCGTTCGCCAGGAAATACTTCAAGAAGCTCGGGCTTCGAGGGCAATTCATCACGGCTGACATCACGAAGTATGACCCGGCGTTCGGATCCATCAAGGCCAACTCGATCATTTGCATCGACGCGATCGAGCACTTCTCGGACCCCAACCTGTCGATTCAAAACTTCAAGGCGATCATCGCGGAGGGTGGTACCGTCTTTCTCACGACGCCCAATTTTGGAAACCCGCTTTTCACGCTGATCGAGCGCTCGTGGGACGTGGTCGGGAAGACGCCCGGTTGGGGGCACTTGCATGTGACTCGCCTTGGTCTCCGGCAGTACAAGCAGCTGTTCGAGCGCGCTGGTTTCACGATCCATGAATCCGGGACGTTTATGCTTGCGAGCCCGTTCGTCGCCATGTTTTCATCCAAGCTGGCTAGGCTGGTTAGCAAGGTCGAGCAATACTTGCTCAGGAAGATTCCCGCGGGCTTCATGCTCTACATCACGGCGACGCTGAAACAAGTTCAGAAATAGCAACGGAACGAAGCTGTTCAGTCAAATTCGAACGAGCACATCGTGCATTTTTTCTTGGAGCCGTAGATGAGCGGGTTGTAACTGATCACCTTGCTCCTATCCTGGATCTTGGAGTATTTCGATGAGCCACATCTTGGGCACGCGTCGCCTTGAGAAGCTGGCGCGGAACCATCGATCGGTCGTGTCGCGAGGACGGGGGCACCCGCCATGGTTTTTTTTGTAACTTTTCTCATCTTTTGCAGGTCCGGCTGCTCTTCGACGAAATATTCCGATGTGGGAGACTCGGCGACCTTCTCCGTGTCGGTAGGCGCGGGGCTTGATGCGGCCGGGGAGGAGTCTTGCGACGCTTGGTCAGGAGGCGGTGAACCTGCTGCCAATCCCAGGTACTCGGATGGACGCACCAGCCTTTCGGCAGGCACGGGGCTCGGCTTGGTAAAGCCCCCTTCCGGGGCCCTCGCGGGGGGTGCCCGAGTCACGGGCAGGTTGCTCTCCTTCTCCCTATCCGCGAAGAGCCAGCTTGGCCGGATGAGGCTCTCGTCCTCGTCGGGCTGCTTGCCCCCGAAAAGCTCGAACGGTTTCGTCGCTTCCTCTTGGCCAGTGTTTTTGACATGCTCGGATCCTGGCGCCGACTTGTGGATGATCGTCGCCTCTGCGCGGGAGAAAGTGAACTTGCACTTCGGGCACTCTATAAACGCTCCGATTTGCCGGATGACAGATTTGCTCGTTTCCTCACCGCACCGGTTGCACACGTAATACTCGTAGGTTATAGGGGGAGGAGGTACCGGGATCGAGGTTTGCACGGGAACGACCGGCGCGGGTGCAGACTCGACCGTCGAAAGAGGCGATGGAAAAGCGGGGGTTACCACGGGAGGTGAAGGAACGGGCTTCAATATAGGAGAGACGGGAACGTCGTGGGCTGGTTCGGATGTAAGAGCTGCGTTAGGCGCAGGGGTCAGCTTGGCCGCCGCGGGAGGAGCCGGCACCGGCTTTCTTGTTGGAACGAGAGCAAGAGAACTAGCCGGTTTTTGAACGGGTTTTTGTTGTGGAACGATACCCTCGGCGGGGATCGGAACGACAGGTGTCGCTTGTATCGTTCCTCTCTGCTGGAATCTTGGGGGAAGAGGTGTCGGCTTGCGGACTATGGGCGGGGTGGTAGATGCTGGAGCGATCGCTAAAGGCTTCACGATACTCGATGATCCCGGCTCCGGCTTCTGCTCGGCAATCGCAAGCCGAGAGATGGCAGTCGGTTGCAGCGGGACAATTGGTGGTTGCGGGGTTGGGAGTGTTGGTAAAGCAGGATTCGCAGTTGCCTCCGCCTCTGATGGCGGTGGAACGACGACAGCTTGCTCGAGTGGCGTGCTGGTGTCGATCTTGTCGAGGTCTTTCATGGTGGTTTCGAATGCAGTCGCTTGTGCCGTCATTTGAGCCTCCAGAGTGCTTTGCATCTCGAACAACTGGAGCGCGTGCACTTTCTGTTCGGAAGGTGCCCGCTGCACGAGCTGGGACTTGTCGACGTTGAATGCCTTGAGCAAGAAGTCAAACGAATCCTTGAGCAGTGCTTTCACCACTGCAGGTCGATCCTTCTCATCGTCGGGCAGGTAGAGATATCCTTTTTTAACCTTGATTTTATGCTTTTCGATGATTTCTTGTACGCCAGATTTGAATTCTTGATTTTTATCGAGTTGCAGAGCTGCATAAAACAATTTCTCGGCGATCTTCGCATCTCGTTCCAGCACCTTTTTCAACTGCGCGAGACGAGATTTAAATAGATCAACATTCGCCGTTTCACTCACTCCATCCACCCATTCCCTCGTTCACTGTTTCCTCTTAGTCATATTTTTGTTTTCAGAGACATCTACTGCTGATTATTACTTGTGCCGGCGATACAACTCATCCCGACGATTCCGATCTCTACGCACAAGGTTATAATCCTTTTTCTACGGGGGAAAATCGAAAAAAGCGTGAACTTGAACGAATCGCGAGGCAATATTTGGACGCGATCATGGTTAAATTGCGTGGAAATCGATATAATATGAGTAATTGAGTTGACCGACACATGCACGTGCGAGCTTGCATCGTAAAGACCGCCCAATACAAGGCCAGCGGGGAGGAAGGCAAGTATTCGGAAGCATACAAGCGAGAGGCGACGGCTTTTCTCGTGCATCCCGACGATATGGCCGCGTGGAGATTCAAGGATGGTATGCACGTCTTGTGCTCTAGCCAGGATGGCAAGCAAACTGCGATCCTTGCGGTTAAACAAACGAGGCATTCCCGCAAAGGGATGGTGAACATCATTGCCTCGCCATGGACGGCTTGCCTGGTGCGAGACGACAGCCGCTTCGTCGACATCGACGTGGAGCCGTCGACAGGGAGCATCCTTCCACTCGAGCAAATACTGGCAATCAAGAGGTCTGGTGCCACGTGAGCGGGGATTCGATCCTGATCCGGAATGGTAATTGCATCGACCCACTCCATAACGTCGAGGGAGAGTCAAAAGACCTTCTTATCAAGGATGGATTATTTCACCCGATTAACGATGGAAAAGCCTGGGACACGAAAGAGATCGATGCAGGCGGCCGGATAGTCGTGCCGGGTGGGATTCTGCCTTCGTTTAAATTGCCCGTCGGCGTCAATTGCCGGCTTGCCCTCGATCTCGCAGCTGGCGCACGTGCATTGATCGAAACGGGCTTCACGACGGTCGTCGTCGACGGCATCACGCCGTTCACCGCGCTGGACGTCCACCAGCAGATGCAACGCCTCCCGGTCGTGAACAAGGTGCCCATCATCGACCTTGCGAACTTCCAGTTTTTCACCGGATTCTTGAAAAACGGGGTTGCCAACTATGCCGCGGCGGTTGCTGCCTCGATGCTCGGCAAGTTGAAGGGCTACGGCGTGTCGGCCATCGGGCCGGGGAGCACTCTTGGCTGGAGTAGCCCCGGCGCGGCCAAGACGCGATCAATTCGCGAGCCCATCCCGTTCTTGAATCTTAGCATCGAAAAGCTAGCAACCGAACTCGTGGCCATCCACGGGCAGGGATCCTTCAAGCCAGGGTTCCTCGTCGAGACGGGCATCGAGGGTTTTCCTGCTTCCAGGGAGGAACTCGACGCCTTGCTGGCAAAAATCGCCGTTGCGGAAAGAAACAGGGGTCCCGCGCCTCCCGTCGCCATGAAACAGCTCGCGAGGTATGCCATGGATCCAGCCTACAAAAGCGGCGACATCGCGGAGAACGTATCTGCCGCCGTGGTAGCGATGAAGGGAGCAAGCTCCATCGCGGGATTGATGGACCTTCCAAGCCTGGATTTCGACAATACCACGTTCGTGGACAACGTGGCATCCCCACTCCACGACCCCAGACACATCCTCGCCAGGGGCATCATCGAGGGCGAGCTCTTCGTGATAACCTATTCCATAAATGATAAAGACAAGAAGGACCTCGCTACCCGGTACTGGCTCGCCGGGATGAATCTCGTGCTGGACTTGCCGGGATCGGTGAGGGAACGGGTGGCCTTCAGCCTGATGCCGCAGCTGATCAGTGGCAACGCGAACATCACGTCCGCCATGGGCTGTCTCCTCAGCGAGCGGTACCGGCTCTCCAAGAAAGTGAATTTCCACGGTGCGGCCAACCAGTCCCTTGCTGTAGACTTGCTGCGGGGTAAGGTGTTGACATTTCCCGAGCTGGTATTCTACACGAGGGCGGCTCCCGCGAGGATATTCGGGCTAGATAAACTCATCGGTGGCCTTGGGGAAGGCCAACTGGGCGATGCGATCATTTTAAACGCCCATCCTGGAGACATCGAGGGGATAAGAGACGAGCCGGATCAGCTGCACGATATGCTCTGCAATCCCCACGCCGTGATAAAGGGGGGGAGGCTAGCGTTCGAGAACGGGCACCTCGACCAGCAGATCAAGGGTTACACCATATTGCACGACGTCCGGGGCGACCCGTCCATTGCCGAGAGCATCGAGCAGAACTTAGACAAGCAATTCTTGAAATATTACTCGACACACCTCGACGGGAAGATCGTGCCGGCATCGCTCGTCAAGCCGTCCATCAACGATTGATGGAAAGCCATTCAAGCCATCGTGCTAACACACGCCGGAACGCCCAACGGAGGCATTATTCGTGGCCACGTCGAAAGAACGCATCGGTATATTCATCTGCCATTGCGGGTTCAACATCGGTGGGGTACTTGACATCAAGCGCATCATCGACCACTTCTCGCGCAAGGACACATATCCCGACGTGGCCATCACCGAGCACAAGTACTTTTGTTCAGATGCAGGGCTCGGCCAGATGAAGCATGACATCAAGGAACTCGGGATCTCGAGGATGATCGTCGCTGCATGCACCATGAAGCTGCACGGGGAGTTGTTCAAGGGCGTTGCCGAGGAGATGGGCATCAACAGGTTCCTCGTGGAGTTCGCGAACATCCGGGAACAAAACTCGTGGGTGCACGCGCGCCAGCCAGCCGAGGCGACCGACAAGGCAATCGACCAGATCAACATGGCAATCCAGAAGGTGCGCCTCGCCATCGCGCTCGACGTGACCACGAGCCCGGTCACCCGTGCCGCGCTCGTGATAGGGGGCGGCGTGGCCGGCATCAAGGCCGCGCTCGCCCTCGGCGACGCGGGCATCAAGACGTGGCTTGTCGAGCGCCAGCCCACGATCGGCGGCCACATGGCCTTGTTCGACAAGACCTTTCCCACGCTCGACTGCTCCATCTGCGTGCTCGGCCCGGAGATGATGCACGTCAAGGAGCACCCGAACATCACGCTGCTCACGTATTCAGCCATCGAGAACGTCTCTGGTTTCACCGGCAATTTCATCGCACGCATCCGGAAGAAGGCACGCCTCATCGACGAGAAAAAGTGCGCTGGCTGCTTCAACGACTGCTGTGACGTCTGCCCCGTCGACGTCGACGACATCTACTACCCGCGCCGTGCGATATACGTGCCTTATCCCCAGGCCGTGCCCTTGATACCCGTGATCGACGCAGAAAAGTGCATCCACTGCAGGGCTTGCGAGATCGGCTGCCAGCGGGACGCGATCAAGTTCGACCAGCAAGACGAGGTCGTGGAGATCCAGGCAGGTGCCATCATCGTCGCGACGGGCTACGAAGCCTTCGATCCAGCCATCAAGCGCGAGTTCGGGTACGGGGTGCACGTGGACGTCATCACCGGCATGGAAATGGAGCGCATGCTCAACCCCTACGGCCCGACCGGCGGTACCATCATCAGGCCATCGACGGGCGAGAAGCCGGCGAGCATCGCCTACGTGTTGTGCGTCGGGGCGAGGGACGACAAGGTCGGCAACCCGTGGTGCTCGCGCGTTTGCTGCAACTACTCGGTGAAGCAAGCCATCCAACTCAAGGAGCGCGTTTCCGATGCCCGGATCCAGGTGTTTTACACGGACTTGCGAGCGGCGGGCAAAGGATGCGAGGAATTCCTAAACCGGGCTAGATCGGAATTTGGAATCGTGTTTACACGGGGTAGAGTTTCCAGGATCGTCAAAGCGGATGAAGATGATAGGTTGGTACTTGAGGCGGAGGATACGCTAGTCCAAAAGCAGATCGCTTGCCCCTTCGACCTGGTCGTCCTGGCGACGAGCATGGTCCCGCCGCGCGACACGCGGGACCTAGCCAAGATCTTGAACATCAGCACCGGAGCCGATGGCTTTTACCTGGAGGATCATCTGAAGATGCGGCCCGCACAGAGCACGCTGCGGGGAATATTCCTGGCCGGCGTCTCGCAAGGGCCGAAAGATATCCCCGAGTCGATCGCCCACGCGGAGTCCGCCGCGAGCAAGGTGATCGGCATGATCTCGAAGGGCTTCATCGAGATCGACCCGCGGAAGATCCATTACGATCAAGACAAGTGCATCAAGTGCAAGCTCTGTACCCAGATATGCAGTTTCGGTGCCCTCGAGTTCAAGAACGACCGCGTGGAGTTGATCCTGCCAAACTGCACCGGATGCGGTGCTTGCCAGGCAATGTGCCCATCCGGCGCATTATTCATTCCGGGCTTCACGAAAAACGAAATATTAACCCAGATCGATGCCGCCACGAGAGAAAAAAAGATGTCCCCGCTCATCATCGCGTTCTTATGTAACTGGTGCTCCTACGCGGGCGCCGATCTCGCGGGCACCGCGAAGATGCAATACCCGCCCAACGCAAGGATCATCCACGTGATGTGCTCCGCCATGGTCGACCCGCTCTACGTCTTCACGGCGTTCGTCAAGGGTGCCGATGGCGTTCTCCTAGCCGGGTGCTACGAGCAAGATTGCCATTACTCCACCGGTTTCGCAAAAACGAGGGCGCGCGGCGATGCGGTCAGGGCCATCCTTGAGCAAATGGGAATTGCCCCTCACCGGTTCGTCGTGGAGAGCGTGTCTGCTGGGGAGGGAAAGAAGTTCCAGGAACTCATCGAGCACTTCACGGAGCGCTTGAGGGACAAGTGATTTCACGACTTGCCCGCGATCGCGCCCGCTCGCTGCCTCTTCAACGCGACTATTTTACGAACGAAAATCAAGGCGATGACGGCGATGACGAGCACGTAAATCATCCACGTCATCCCGAGGATAAAATGGAAGACGATGAGGAACACCACAACCCCGCTAATGACGAGAATGGCGAGGATCGATTCTTTCGCGGAATCGCTGATGTGCGCGGGCATCGGGATCACGCCGGTCTACGAGACTAAGAGGCGAGTGCTTCTGGAACCTCACTTGAACTTCTTGTGGAAGTGCTCCGCGAGGACTTCGACAGGCTTCGAGACGTTTTCGCCGGTTTTGCTGCTCGTGCGGAAATAGGCCAGGATGCCGTTGTTCTTGATGAACGTATGGATTTCATCTTCGGGAATGCGCATATCCTTGTCCTCCAGGTCGGCCTTCGTGGCGATCAGGACGAGCGGGAGGTCGGGCTTCTCCGATCTCAACAATTTCGTCCATTCACCGAGGTTCATAAAGCTCTGGATGCGGTCGAGGGCGAAGAAGAGGAGGCCGGCGTGTGCCCCGCGGACGTACGATTTCAAGATGAAACGAAACTGGTCTTGCCCACCAAGATCCCAAATTGCGAAATTGAAAACGAGATCGCCGAACGGGACTATCTTATTGAGAAAATCCACGCCGACCGTCAAGCGGGTATCTGCCAAGAAGACATTGGTGCAATACCTGTGCAAGAACGTGGTCTTACCTACTCCACCATCCCCGCCAACTACGACCTTGTTTACTATCGTCTTCAAAGTCCGTTCACAACTCCAATCGTTGTGTCCCTTTTGTTATACCGTAAACCCTCCAGTTTTCGTCCGTGCGAGAGATTGAATGGAATCCGCGCCGCGAAATCGCTCGCCACGCTAGATCGTGCTCATGAGGGGCTTTTTGCTTGATCTACTATTGCATGTCTATCATATATACGTTATTACCTATTCCTAAGGAAAATTATCGCTTGATACACGATCAATCTTGCTATGTCCCAGCAAATGAAACCGTCTCTCTGTACGGCTCTTTCGATTTTTCTCCATCATTCGTGCGGATAACTCTTATTTCGTCCCATCCTTATGTTCCCTCGATGGATTTCCAGTTCACCCCGATCCAGCTCTTGACGCAGAGGTCGGTTCGACGGTTCGCCAAGGAACAGCTGGCAGTCATAGCGCCCAGATTGGACAGGGAACACCAGGCGCATCCGAAAGAGGTGATCGACCAGCTCGCTGCCCAAAACCTCTACGGGATCCAGGTCCCCGAGGAGTACGAGGGCGCCGGGCTGGACTCGATCTCTTACTGCTTGGCGATCGAGGAGATCTCGAAAGCTTGCGCCGCGACGGGGCTCATGGTGACCGTGCACAACTCGGTCGTCGCCTTGCCCATTGCTACCTTCGGAACGGATGACCAGAAACGCCGGTACCTGGCCGACCTGGCCTCGGGGCGGAAGATCGGCGCCTTCTCGATCACCGAGCCGAACGCAGGGTCCGACGTGTCGGGAATGCAAACGGTCGCCGTCAAGGACGGCAGCGACTACGTGCTCAACGGGATGAAATGCTTCGTGACCAACGGCGCGTTTGCAGAGACGTGCATCATCGGCGCGACCGTGGACAGGACGGCAGGGAACAAGGGTGTCGCGCTCTTCCTGGTGGAGAAAGCGTTTCCGGGCGTGTCCGTGGGGAAGATCGAGAGGAAAATGGGAATGCGAGCGAATCCCGTTTCCGAGCTGTTCTTCGACAACGTTCGCGTGCCGAAAGAGAACGTCCTTGGTAAATTAACGGACGGCTTCAAGCTATCGATGAAGATCCTGGACATGGGAAGGATCGGCATCGCTGCCCAGTCGTTGGGGATCGGCATGGCCGCGTTCGAGGCAGCCGCGAGGTACGCCACGGAACGCAAGCAGTTCAACCAGCCGATCGGCGAGTTCCAGGCCATCAAGTTCAAGCTCGCGGAGATGAAGGCAAGCCTGGAATCGGCCCGCTATTTGATCTACAAGGCTGCCGATCTCAAGGGCCATGGCTTGCCGTATTCGGAGGCCTCGGCAATGGCAAAGTACGTGGCCGCCGAGAATGCCATGAAGGCGTGTACCGACGCCATGCAGATCTTTGGCGGATATGGCTACGTGGAAGAGCTGCCCGTGGAACGTTACTTCCGGGATTGCAAGATCACCCAGATATACGAGGGGACGAGCGAGATCATGCAGATCATCATAGGAAACGCGATCTTGAAGGAATTTTCCGGAGGCCTCATCTGATGCTCAACATCGCCGTCCTCGTCAAGCAAGTCCCCGCCAACAAGTCTGTGAAAATGAACCCGGATGGGACATTGGTACGCGAGGGCTCCCTCGTCATCAACCCGGACGATTTGAACGCGATCGAGGCCGCGTTGGATATCAAGGAGAAATACGGCGGGAACATCACGGCCATCAGCATGGGGCCGCCTCAGGCGAAGGATGCCATCATCGAAGCTAAGGCGATGGGGGTAGACAAGGGCGTGCTGGTATGCGACCCGAAGCTGAAGGGTTCCGACACGTGGGTGACCGCGAAGGTCCTGGTCGCGAGCTTGAAGAAATTAGGGCCCTTTGATCTAATCTTCGCGGGCGTGGAGGCGATCGACGGCAACACCGCCCACGTGCCATACCAGGTCTCGCAATTGATGCGGATACCCTTGATCACGCAGTTCCAGAACCTGAAGGTAGAGAAAGGGCAAATGATCACGAACCGTATAAAGGGACACGAGTTCCAACTCGTGCGAGCCGCGCTCCCGGTCATCATCACCGCCAACAAGCAATCGAACCGACCACGCTATTACAATTTACGCCGCATCAAACACGCTTTCGACGAGGAGGTGGAAGCCCTCGATCTAAAACAGCTCGGGATCGACGATAAGGAGGTCGGCGCGCTTGGTTCTCCTACCCAGGTGCTGAAGATAACACAGAACGTGCACAAGCGAGAGAACAAGAAGATCGAGGGAACGGACAAGGAAATCGCCAATAAACTCATCGAGCTATTGACCAGGAATAACTTGCTGAAGACATGAGGGGTTGACCGCAAAACGCCGTCTGAAAATGACCCGTCCCAATACAAGGACATCTGCATCTTCGTCGAAATCAAGGATCACGAGGTGGTCCATCCAGGGAGCATCGAGCTGCTCGGGAAGGCCCGTGACATCGCCGACAAACTGCAGCAGGAGGTCATAGCTTTCACGTTCGGGATGGATTGCGAGCAATACCTCAGCACGATCCAGGGCTATCGGCCGGACAAGGTCTTCTACTATTCCACGCCAAGCCCCGACAAGACGTTCAAGCACTTTAATGAGGAGATAATAGTTCCATTATTCGTGGAATTCCTCAAACAGCACAAGCCCTCCATCGTTTTACTGGCCGCTACCGAAACAGGAAGGGAGTTAGCAGCCAGGGTTGCCCAAGAACTCGATACAGGCTTGACGGCGGACTGCACGGACCTGTCCATCGAAAGCCACCCGATATACGGGAAAGACTTGCTCGTGATGGTCAAGCCCGCCTTTGGCGGCAATTTCCAGGCATCGATTATATGCCCGGCACATCGACCCCAGATCTGTACCGTTCGACCAGGCACGTTTCACCGGCCGAAGCATGACCCGACGCGTAGAGCGGAACTAACTCGCCTCCCGCCAGTCTCCTTGCAAAGTTTTATCGTCGGTTTGCTGGCCGATCCCACGCGATATAGTCTCCCGGCTTCGAGACTGGAAGAATCGGACATCATCGTTGCCGGCGGGAACGGGGTCGGCTCCAAGGAGGGCTTCAAGTTGCTCGAGAAGCTCGCGTTCATGCTGCGGGCAGAGGTAGCGGCGACCCGGGTGGCTGTCTTCAACGGCTGGACGAGCGAGGACAAGACCATCGGGCAGACCGGCCACATCGTCAGGCCCAAGTTGTACCTGGCATTCGGCATCAGCGGCCAAATCCAGCACACCATGGGCATGAACGAGTCCGGCATCATCGTCGCCATCAACAACGACCCGAACGCCCCGATCCACGACATTGCCGATTACTCGATAATAGCCGACATCAAGACCTTTCTCCCGACGCTCATCAGCGAGCTCGAAAAGTTCGTGAATCTGCGGTTCCGAAACAGCAACTTTTCAGAGCGGAAATGAATCGATGCTATTTCTAGATCGTGTCTCGTGCCATCTTTGCTTGCTCGTCTAGGAATTGGACCTTGCCAAGGCCACCTTTCTTTTTCCAATTGATGAGGATAAACAAGCCGATCAGCATCGGGATGATGATCAAGAACCGAGCGACGAGCACCACCTGAGTACCAAATCCCTGGTATTCCTGCACGTTTATGAAGTTATTATAGCCGAAGATCAGCAGCCATGCAAAGACGTGCTGGTCCACGTTCACGTGGACGATGTCGTATGCGATCAGCCCTTTCCGATACCGTTCGTGATCGGCAGACAGGTTCAGCCCGATGAGCGGGATGATCCAGATGATGTAATGGTAGTTCACGGACGGGTAGATGAGAAGCAAGATGAGGATGCTATTTATGAAATATTTGAAGTCGATCGCCTTGACATGAAAGAGAACGTAATAGAGAAACACGCCGATTATCAACAAGGGAGGGAGATAATTCAAGAGCGGGATGTTCAAGTATTTCAGATAATAGCTCCAGTTCAAGTTATATGCTTCCTCCCAAACCGTGAAATGCCAGCCAAATCTAAGCAAGTTCTCGAAGAATACAAGGCCCTCGATAAGGGAATAGATGCCGACTTGCACGAGGCCAGAGATCAGCGTCGAGATCAAGAAAACCTTGAACGGCTTCCATTGCCTCGTCTTTAGCAAGTACACCAGGATGCCCGCAAGCCATAGAAACGCGTAGACCTTGAAGAAACCGCAATAGACGAAGAAAAAAGCGGCGTGAAACCATTTTTTCTGGAGCAAGTAATATATGCCTGCAAGTGACAAGAATATGACAAAGATATCGAATTTTTGATACAAGACGACGATGAACGCTTGAATCGCGGAGAACGTGTAAAAAAGCAACGCGTTCATCGTGGAATTTCCAGTTATGCCTAATGACTTGATCCGGGTTATTTTCCAGACCAACCAGGAAGTGCCCAAGTCAAAAAAGAGCATCTGGACGCGAAAGACGAGGGGGCTCTTGGCCGGGTTGCTCAGATAGAGAAAAACGAAGAAGATCGAACATCCGGGCGGATAATAAAAATCATTCTGATATTCCGAGCCTGGCGTGTCTAGTATCTGGCCATAGAGATATTTTCGCCCGTACTCGTAATCCGTGGTAAAATTGGCGTTTCCAGGGAACACGCCCAGGAGCTGCAAGACAATAGTAACCCCCATCTTCACGACGAACGCCCCGATCAAGAACTGAAGCGGATTTCTCAATGATCCGGCTTTCTGGAAAAACAAGGGATAGAGCAGGATGAGGAACGAATAAAACACAGCGGAGCCAAATTGAATGTAAACCACGTTCCGATCAGAGTCGGACATACTGGAAAGCAGCGCGGGCGCAAGTAAAACGTACGAGCTTAATACAATAATCAACATGCTTGAATAAATTGCATAAAACCGGGCGTGCTTCCGGATTATGGTGCCTAGCGAGGAAAGAACCGATGATCCTGGTGCATTCGCGGTAGTTGAAGTTTCCATATCAAAGCGATCCGTACCTCGCTCCCTACTTTAATTCATCGAACGATGGTGGTTCAAGACCATGCAATCGGCTCATGGCGCCTTCCAGACCGCGTGCGCGAGGGGTAATGCATCCAAATTGGTGGGGATTGGTTATTATATTTCGGACTTATACCAAGATAATAGATAATGTGACCACCCTAATCGATGAGCGGAAGGTAAAAAATATGAGACGAATGAGGTATCTCGCGATCTTTGCGAGTATCATCACGATATCTATATTATCCGCGAGTGTAACAGTCGTTATGGATGCAGAGAAGATCTTCAACGAAGGAGTGGTGATTCAATCGGCCACGACCATCATCAATGGCGATTCGCAATTGGCATCATTCCCAGGGATAACTGGCTCGGGGCTCGCGGAGGATCCGTACATCATTGAGGATACCGTGTTCGATGCGGCGGGATCAGGTACTGCCCTCTGGATCTTGTCCACGACACGTTTCGTGACGATACGGAACTGTACCTTTAAGAATTCCGGGACGGGTTCGAATGCAGGGCTCAGGATCGATCAATGCATTAACGTGACGGTTACGAATTGCAGCATTTACAATAACAGGTACGGCATTTACTTGTCTGTCTCCAAGGATATAGCCATCATCGGAAACAACATTTCTACGAACACGAACATCGGGATTTTCCTTGAAAGTTCCAACAAGAGCATAATTTCTGGTAACTTGATCCATCAAAATGGGATCCTTGGCGTTTCTGTCGCATTTTATTCTGGAGCTAACGAGATATCCGCGAATTCCTTCGAGGCCAACGGGGCGCATTTCTCCTGGGATGCGACCGGGCCAGGAAATTCGTGGAACGCGGGTATCCTGGGCAATTATTGGGACGATTACAAGACGAGATATCCTCTAGCGACCAACAACACGCTCAACTACAACACGCCCTATGAAATCAGCAGCGTGTTGAACCAGCGCGATGAATACCCGCTCGTCTCGTTCACGGGCATCCACAACCCTATCGTG